>NZ_CALIOS010000044.1:0-2320 GCF_938044715.1 uncultured Turicibacter sp. | reverse complement strand
ATTGTTATTTTATAGATTTCAATTTGTTGTGGACGTAAGATTGTTGTATAATAATCTTACATCTTGAATGAAGCGAAGTGAGGCCAAAATATGAAGACGCGTTATTATACTAATTTTGAATTTTATTATGATGAAGATACAATGGATCTACCACAATCCGTGCTAGAAAGTGAACAGTTGTCACCTGCAGCTAAAAATATTTATATTTTCTTTGTTTATTTGATTACGGAACAGGTCGAAGATATTTTAGGAACGTTACAAAATTTAGAAGAAGCCAAGCATGACTTAGAGCCAGGATTAGCCGAATTATTGGCTTGTGGGTTAATTATTAAAGAAGTTCAAAAAAATGAAGCGGGAGAAGAGGAGTTACATTATATTGTGACGAAAGAATTCCAAGCATAAAAAGGGTATTTCTAGGTAGAAATACCCTTTTTTCTATGTATAATAGGAACATGAAATAAATCATGAATATGATGAGAGGGTGTGAAATGATGAGATGGGGAATCATTGCAACGTGGTATTTTTCTAAAGAGGGAGTTCGGTTGGCGGCGAATCTTTTAAGTGAGGGAAAAACAGCAGATGAAGCGGTTAAAGTCGCTATCCATGATGTTGAAAACAATCCTCGTTATAAATCAGTGGGATATGGTGGATTGCCAAACGAAGAAGGTGTTTGTGAGTTTGACGCAGGGTGGATGAATGGAAATACGTTGAGTTTTGGAGCTGTGGGAGCAGCTCGAGATATAAAAAATGTAATTGATGTAGTGAAGAAGTTATCGGATGAAGAGGTAAATGTTTTTTTAGTTGCAAATGGAGCAGAAAAATATGCGCATGTTGAAGGCTTTGAAAAGCGAAATATGTTAACGAAAAAAGCTAAAGATGAATTTTTAGCTCGTCAGTTGTTAATGAAAAATGTTGACTTAACACCGTATGATGGACATGACACAGTGAGTATGGTTGGCGTTGATTCTAATCAGACAGTTATTTCAGCAACGTCAACAAGTGGTTTGTTTATGAAAAAAACAGGCCGAGTGGGGGATTCTCCAATTATTGGATCGGGGTATTATGCAGATAGTGAAGTAGGGGGAGCGGCAGCAACAGGACTTGGCGAAGAGATTATGAAAGGATGCTTATCATATGAGGTGGTGAGGTTAATGGAAGAAGGTTGTAGTCCAATGGAAGCATGTGCCCAGGCACCGAAACGCTTTGAAAATAAACTGATGAGAAAGCGTGGGACAGTTAGTTCTATGAGTCTTATGGCAATGAATAGGGAAGGTCAGTGGGGCGTTGCAACAAATGTAGAGTTTACGTTTGTCGTGGCTACCCAGCAACACCCTTTAAAAACATATGTTGATCAAGTTCTAAATCAAAATTTAGTCATTGAAGAAGTAGAAGATGTGTCTAAATGGATGATGCAAGAGGAACATCAATTAGAGGGTGAATGAATTGAAACTAAGAAGTCACCTATCAAAAAAAAAGACATAGACTATTCTAGCAAGATTGGAGGGATAGAAATGGAATACTCTAATATTAGAATTGTTAATGTTGGAGCAGATGATGCACTCGGCTGGACAACGATTAATGAAGGACCGAATAGTATCCAAGTTCCAACAGGAACTCAGGATTCATGGAATGCTCAAAGTCAGCCTTTTAATTCGAATGTATGGCCAGGGCAAGTACTACCACCACCTAATATGCCACCTTATGGACCACCGATGATGGGCCCATCTTATAATCAACCACCAAAACAAAGTGAAGCACCTAAGTTACCACCGCCAAATTTTACGCCACAACAAAGCCAGGCTAAACCATTTGCCATTGATCCGGGTGATATTGCAAATTGTCTATATCGATATGTCTATATTTGGCCAACAGGTAGCCATGGTCGTGGGTACTGGGTGTATTTCACTTATGTCGGACATAAAAGTATTGCAGGGTTTAGATGGAATGGTCGGTACTGGGTGTATGGTGGAATCGATTTAAGAAGAATTGAATCTTTTCAGTGTTATTGAAAGAAGACATGCTAAAAAAGCATGTCTTTTTTAAATTTCATGGTAATATATAACAAAATAATGAGGGTAGTAAGATGTTAATGAAACCGAAAAAATAAAACAAAGGAGATAAGTGACAACCATTAGTTTATCCTAGGGGGGAGGAGATGAGAATCTTTGTTGGAAGCTTTTTGAGATGAAAGCATCAAAGTGATTTTTAATTGTATCGGTGGTGATAATCTCATCAAATGATTACCGTATATATATAAGTCAAGATAAGTTTTTCACACTTGGAAAACTTTTAACTGGACTATAGTTAGCTCTAAGTATCA
>NZ_CALIOS010000043.1:0-31272 GCF_938044715.1 uncultured Turicibacter sp. | reverse complement strand
CCATTAGCTTCATCATTAATTCTTTTGTTGGATTAATCGCATATGGTGTTCCAACATGATGGAACATTGTTAAATCCCCTGTCGTATCTCCATAGGCGTAGCTTTGGCTTAAATCAATATCATACTTTTCAACTAACTCACGAAGTGCTTTTTGCTTACTAACCGCATCCCACATTGGAATCACTTCACCATTATATCTTCCTGCTTCATCCGTTTCATAAATCGTTCCTCTGAAATCATCCATTTTATATTTAGTCGCCATTTTACTAACTAATTCAATTGGCGAACCTGAAATAGCAATCACAATATGACCTTGCTCCTTGTGCCATTTCATACGCTCACGAGAAAATGTATAAATACGATCACCTTTTTGGTTAATGACTTTTTGTGCAACGTGATCGATATGTTCTTTACTAACTCCTAAAATAGCTTGTTTATAAGCATCGACCATCTTCAATAAGTACTCATCATAGTCTCCTTCACGTCGGTCCCATTTTAAATAGACGGGCTTGACTTCGTTATGCCAAACATCTTCTTCAATTAATTCATATTTAATAATTTTTTTAAAAACCTCCGTAATTAACCCTTCTCGATAAATCGTTCCATCTATATCAAAAAATGCTGCAATTTTAGTCATAAAATGACCTCCTGTCTTTTTAATTATATTTCATTTTAGTACTAGTCTTCCCAAGGTATTTCGACTATTATAACAAAAATGAATCAATAATGAAACCTTTATTTCATGATACGTTTATCTCCCAAAAATTTTTAAAAATTTCACCTTTATCTTTAAAACGCTTACATAAAGTGTATCATATTTTATAGATGAAGAAAATAAAAAAAATCTCCTAACACTTTATTTTGAAAGCTATAGGAGATTTTTTTATTATGCACTAATTTTTTCTACCGATTCAGGAAGTAATACCTTTACTTTCTGGATACGCATTTCTTGAATCTGATCAATTTTAAAGACAATATTTTGATATTCGATGACTTGGTGATCTTCTTCCGTTGGGATATAACCGATTAAATTAATCAATAATCCACCTAACGTATCATAATCTTCACACTCTTCGTCTAATTGTAAATGTAATCTTTCATTTAAATCCCTAATACTAATCAATCCATCGACTAAATACGTTTCATTATCAATTTTTTTGATGTCAGGTTCATCTTCATCGTATTCATCGTTTATATCCCCCATAATTTCCTCAATTAAATCCTCTATCGTAACAATTCCTGAGAAACCACCATATTCATCAATTAAGACAGCTAAATGATGTTTAGATTTTTGAAGTTCTTTGAATAGCTGATCAATATTTTTTCGTTCTGGAATCAGATAAGGTTTGTGCATAATCTGTCTAATATCCACATTTTCAAACCCTACTTTGTAAGCTTCCATAAAAAAGTCTTTCATGTACAAGACACCAATAATATTGTCGATATCTCCTTCATAAATCGGAATACGAGAATACTTTTCTTCTAATAATTCATCAATATAAGTTTCGAGAGGTTGGTCGATATTAATTAAATAGACTTTGGTTCGAGGAGTCATGACTTCTTCAGCTAATTTATCATCAAACTCAAAAATACTATTAATCATTTCTTTTTCAATTTCATTTATGACCCCATGCTCCTGTCCCGCTTCAATTAATGACTTAATTTCTTCACGAGAGACATTTTCCTCAAGGTCATCACTATTCATTCCGCTAATTCGAATTAAACAATTAGTGGATAACGATAATAGCTTAACAAACGGTCTCGTTAGCTTAGAAATCATAACAATCGGTTTAACAGCGAACATAGCAATCACTTCTGATTTTTTTAGTGCCACCCGCTTTGGATATAACTCTCCAAATACTAGCGTAAAATAAGATAAAATAAGCGTCACCACAACCAAAGAAATTTCCCCTGCATAAGGAATTCCTATCTGCATCAGCTGTTTTCCCATTATATCTGAAATTCCAGTTGCAGCTGAAGCACTAGAAAAGAATCCAGCTAACGTAATTCCAACTTGAATCGTGGATAAAAACTTATTTGGTTCATCTAACAACCCTAGTAATAATTCTGCTTTTTTATTTCCTTCATCTGCGAGCATTTTAATCCGATTACGATTTAAAGAAACAATCGCCATCTCAGCTGAAGCAAAAAAAGCATTTAAAGCAGTTAACACTCCAATCAAAATAAACTGTGAAATTAAATGACTCGGTTCCGGGTCCATCTCTATACTCTCTCCTTTAGATTTAAAATTTATAGATATTCTAGCATGTTTGAATCTAAAAATTAAGATATAACCCATTAAATTCCACAAAAATTACAAAAAGACTATCTTAATTTCGCATCAATTCTATTTTATTTTATGAGCTCAACTTCCATAATGTAACGAGTTTTTCCTATCGCTTTTATCACTTCAAAACCAAATGATTGATATAAAGAAATGGCTCTCCTATTTTGAGAAAACACATATAAAAAAAGATTTCGTTTTCTCTGTTTTGATTGTGTCAAACAATCTCTTAAAACTTGACTTCCAATTCCCTGTCCACGATAAGTTTCTAAAATATATAAATCATCTAGCTCCATTTTGCCATCTTTATCATGCAAATAAAAATACCCCACTTTATTCGTTCCTAAAAAAATAACTTGGTAATCTTGAATATGGGTTTCAATCTTTTGATATACCCACTTTAAAACCTGCTCATAATCAATGATTTTAATATCCTCATATTGATCGATTAATTGTTTATTTAACTCAAAAATGGAGGGAATATCTTCCTCTTGCGCTGCCTGATAAATTAACTTCATTTTAATCTCCCCCTATCCAATTTCTGTTACTGGTGGCTCAACATATTCAACAAACTCCCAAGTCATTCCTAAATCATTTGATTTAAATTTAGCCATTAATCGTCCGCCTTTATAATCACTATCTGGTCCTTGTCCAACCATTAAATATAATTCATCATTTTCAAAGTATGGAATTTCAGGTTGAACAAATGGTGTAAGTCCATCAACTTCAATGACAGGTAGATTAATTTCACTGTATATATAACCATTATCCGTGCGATAAAAGTTTGTATCAGCTCCCTCTACAACAGGATATGTAAAAAATCCAATCGTTTCGGTAATAAATCCCGCTGCTTGTAATAAACTCGTGCGCGGAGTAGAACCAAAATATTCCCACGTTATACCACCATCTACTGTTTTAAAAATAGCTTGTGCCTCCTGAGACATTGTTCTTCCAAAAGCCGCCACAACATATCCAACAGATGAAGTCGGAAAACTTATAAATTTCACACGAACACCTGAAACCTCAGAACTTATGACACTCGTCTGCCAAGACTGTCCTTGATCATTCGAATAAATTAATTTTAATGGAGAAAATCCTTTTTCCTCTGCGTTATAAGCTCCTCCAAAAACAAAAGCTGTTTTATTTGGAGAAATCAAATAACTCCCCTCTTGGAGCTTATTATAAGATGAATGTCCATCCGAAACCTTAACTAAAGTTTCTAAATCTATCGGTACCTCTACCCACATCTGCCCTCCATCATAACTCACATAACATTTTTCATTATCAATTTTGTACGTATACATGGTTTGTGTATATGGAATCTCCTCAATAAATTCTTGCTCATACTCATCTTTTTCCTGTTCTCCACTTTCATAGTAAATCTCGGCATCATATGGTGCCCGACGTCCAACTCGAGTGATGATATATGTCTCCTCTTGTGCTACACTTTCCTTCAACCATAAAACCCACTGACAATGAATCTCACCCTTTTCTTCAAATCCTTCAAAGGCTAATGTTAAATCCTGATTCTTTACTCTTGGAGAAATAGTGAAATCAATTTGCACGACCGGGTTATCTCCAGTCTCTAATGTCGTATACGACTTAACTTCATATCCCTTAATCTGTTGTTTAACAGGAATTAAAAAAGATTCATACCCTTCCATATATGATTTAAACCAGACTTGAATCATCGATTCTAGATTATCCCCTCGATGAACGACAATCTCAGTGCCTACAGGTTCTATCATCGGCACAGTTCCCCAAAAATAAAACCCAATAGCACTTAATATTAAACATCCAACTAACCCGAGCGCAACCACAAGGCCTTTATCTTTGTGCCATAAATTTTTAAACATCTTTCCACCCCTTTACAAAGTAATCATATCGCTAAACTTAACCTGATTCAATCATTACTTTTTATTCCTCTCTAACAGGAAAAAGATTATTGATATTTTGAGTATGAGACTATTAAGCAAAATCCGTTCCTCACCCAAATTTCTATATTAGCGTGAAACGTTTAGCCACCAAAAATTTAATGCCATTTATATATATAATAAACGTTAAAAATGACTCAAAGAAAAAAGGAGATATTCCACTCGATATCTCCTTTTTCTTATTCTCCATTTAATGAAAAAGATGCTCAAATTGATTTATTTCGTTCTACCTAGTGGTTCGACTGGAATCAGTCTTTCATAACGTTTGGGGTTTGACTTTGAGCCTTTCATCAACTTCACCATCTCAGACTGAGCGTGTACTTGATGTAATTCATCCTGAACTCTCACATAACTTCCATCTGCTTGGAGTTCATAAGCCTTCGTATTATCTTGAAGATATAACTCTAAAATCTTCTTCATTTGTTCCAAAATTTCTTTATCTTCAACAATCCCCATTGTCTCAACCCGTTTACTTAAATTGCGATACATCCAATCTGCACTCGAAATATAAACTTCTTCATTTCCATCATTATAAAAATAATAAATACGACTATGCTCTAAATATCGACCCACGATACTTCGTACCGTAATATTTTCACTTAACCCTGGAACTTGTGGACGAAGTGAACAAACACCACGCACAATCAACTCAATTTTCACACCTGCCTGTGAAGCCTCATATAGCTTTAAAATCGTTTGCTTATCATATAGCCCATTCATCTTCGCAATAATCTTAGCCTCTCTCCCCTTTTTCGCATGTTCAATCTCACGATTAATTAACTGCTCAAACTTAAGACGAAGCTTATGAGGGGCAATCGTAATTTTTTTCATCTCATGTGCAGATGCATAACCTGATAACATATTAAATAAAATAGACGCATCTTCCCCAAACTGCATATCAGATGTCATAATCCCAATATCCGTATAGAAATTAGCTGTTACATCATTATAATTTCCTGTTCCAAAATGAACATAGCGCATCAATCCTGTTTTCTCTTTACGAACGATTAATAAAATCTTACAATGTGTCTTTAATCCAATCATTCCATAAATGACATGACATCCTGATTTTTCAAGTTTCTTTGCCCAATGGATATTATTTTCTTCATCAAAACGCGCTTTTAACTCTACTAAAACAGTCACTTGTTTCCCATTCTCAGCAGCCCGTGCTAATGCTTCAACAATCGGTGAGTTTCCACTGACGCGATATAGCGTTTGTTTAATGGCTAAAACTTTCGGATCATCTGCTGCCTTTTGAATCATCTTAACAATAGGATCAAATGATTGAAAGGGATGATGTAACAAAACATCTCGTTCCTTCAGCACTTGAAATATATTCCGTTCCTTTAATTCAGGAATATAAAGAGGTTTTAATTTTTCAAATCTTAACTCTTCATAACCTTTAATTCCAGACAATTTAGATAAGAAGGTTAAATCAATTGGCCCATCAACACGAAACACATAATCCTCTTCAATCTCTAACTCACTTTCTAAAATCTCAATCATTTCTCTCGGAGGAGCATCCTCTATTTCGATTCGAATAATCTCACCCCACTTACGTTGCTTTAAAGATTGTTCAATGGTCTCTAATAAATCTTCAGCATCCTCTTCATCTAAATGCATCGCTGCATTTTTAGTAATTCGGTAACATGATGAATGTAAGACATAATGACTACTAAATAATTCAGACAGTTTTGCCTTAATCAAATCTTCTAATAATAAATGATAAATGCCCTCTTCACTTGGTACCCTAACAAGTCGCGGTAATACAGATGGAACCTGAATGGTTGCAAAAACTAAATCACCATCTAGTTTCTCTTTAAGTAACAATCCAATATTCAATGTTTTATCTGAGATAAGTGGAAATGGTCTTGCTTGATCAATCACCATCGGCGTCAAAACAGGATAAATTTCATGACGATAATAGTCATCCATCTCTTTTTTAGTCTTTTCATCTAACTGTTCATACGTCACTAGATAAATTCCTTTATCTTTTAAACTTTCCATTAACAAATCATAGGTTTCATATTGTTCTTTTACTAATTGCCGAGTCTTTTCTAAAGACTCTCTCAATGTCTTATAAGGTAATCGTCCTGAAATATCTTCACTCACAACACTGGCTTGACACAAATCATACAAACCGGCAATCCGAACCATAAAAAATTCATCTAAATTAGAACTGACAATAGATAAAAATTTAATTCGTTCTAATAAAGGATTTTGACTATTTTTCGCTTCTTCTAATACCCGCTGATTAAATTTAAGTAAACTTAACTCTCGATTTAAAAAATGACTCGGTTGATCCATCATCAGTGTCATCTCACTACCTCCCAATCATATCGTGATTATTATTCATTCCTAGACAGACATTACTACTAAATATGACATTAAATGTTAATTATCTGTTATATTTTTGTCTATTTTTCATTAATCATTCACCTTAATGAGTTTTGACGAAATCTTTCGCAAATATTTGTTATAATATATAATCATCAGACAATTAACTTCATTAAAATCAAATAAAAAAGGTGTGATTCATTTGAAAAAACTAGGTATTATGGATATTGGATCAAACTCTATCAAATTATTAATTGCCAATCTTTATTCTGAGCGTTATTTTGATATTACTTATGAAAAAAAAATTCAGTTTCGAATGGGTCAATTTATCGATTCCAAGAAAGATTTAACAACTGAGGGATTTTATAAATTAAGAGATATTCTAAGCTACTTTAAACACATTTGTGAAGTAGAAGAAGTAACTGATATCAAAGCAATTGCTACCGAGACAATGCGTCGATTAAAAAATTCAGAAAACATCATTCATCAACTTCAACATCAGCTCCATATCACGATTGAATTAATACCTGGTGAACTTGAAGCCTACTATGGCTATTTAGCGACTCACCACACCATTGATTTATCAGACTATCTACAAATCGATATTGGCGGTTCAAGCATGGAAATTGTTCTCGTTAAACAAAAACAGCTCATCCATGCGATTAGCCTACCACTTGGAGCAATCATCACCACTAAAAATTTTGAATTAGATTCATCACTCACCAAAGATAAAGAGAAATTATTTAATGCTCATATGAAACAAACCTTTGAGGAAATTAGCTGGTTAAAAGATGCCATCCATCTTCCAGTCATCGGAATTGGTGGCACCATTCGTACCATCAGTAAACTCTATCGAAATCGAATAGGAGATTCTTTAAAGTTACAACATCAGTATCACCTATCTGACACTAACCTTGAAGAAATGTATCAGTTATTAGCTCCATTAACTTTAAAAGATCGTCAAGAGTTAAAAGGACTTTCTAAAGATCGAGCTGATATCGTATTAGGATGTTTAATGACAATAAGATCACTTTTTAATTACATTGATTCAAAATCATTAATTATTAATCGCTACGGTATTAGACAAGGTGTTATCTTTAATCAACTGAACATTCCACCACAGTCAGTCCTTGATTACTCACTATCAAATCTTTTATATCACTATCGATTGCCAATTCATCATAATGATCGATTAAAGCAGTCATCCATCACTTTAGCGAATCAACTTCAGATAAACGATTTATCATCCACAAACATTTTAAAAGCCAGTAGTAAATTGTCTGACATCGGGCAAATTATTTCATACCAAAACAATTCAAAACATACCTTTTATCTCTTGATGAACATTAGCATCAATGGACTCAATGTCAAAGAACAATTAATGACAGCTTACACAATACGTGCAGGCGAAAAATATAATCTTAAAATAGAACCTGAACATCAAATGTTACTATCAACTGAAGAATTTGAACACTGTAAAAAACTAAGTTTGATCGTTCAACTCTGTTCTTACTTAAATGCACTTAAATCAGAATTTAATT
This sequence comes from uncultured Turicibacter sp., assembly GCF_938044715.1. Classification (NCBI taxonomy): domain Bacteria; kingdom Bacillati; phylum Bacillota; class Erysipelotrichia; order Erysipelotrichales; family Turicibacteraceae; genus Turicibacter; species uncultured Turicibacter sp. Next base: position 23,176 of record NZ_CALIOS010000043.1, on the reverse strand, counting down.
CAATCGATGTATCAGAAGAGACTATCAGTATTAAATTTTCTAAAACCATTCCAAGCCCATACTTAATCCGATTAAATCAATTATCCACACTATACCTTGAGCAATTTAATCGACCATTAAAATTAATCATAATTTAACCTTAAAAGAGAAGCCTCTGATGAGTGCTTCTCTTTTTTTAGTCTTATTGAAACAAAAGGAGCTATCTTCTAAGAAGATAACTCCTTTTGGCTTTAGTTAAGAGATTAGATAACTGGAAATAAGTAAGATTGGATTAGAACATTTAATAAAAGTAAATCTCAATAAAAAGATTGAGGTTATTTTTCACTTTATAGCTTCAAGACGCAACCCCTCTAGAAAGTTATTAAAGATAATTTCTACTAAGTATCTAGACTTTATCCCCCAGCAATTGAGGAGTGTTCGCTTCCCTCACTGCTGGCCCCCCCATCTTATCCTGCGTTATTAATATTTCAATCCGAGTAATCGAGGATTAGAAATATTTAATGCAGGGCTATCTATCAATCTAGCTTCAAAACACAACTCCTCTAGGAAGTTATTAAAGATAACTTCTACTAAGTACCTAGACTTTATCCCCGGCAATTGAGGAGTGTTCGCTTCGCTTACTGCCGGGGGCCCCCCATCTTATCCTGCATTATTAATATTTCAATCCGAGTAACCGAGGATTAGAAATATTTAATGCAGGGTTATCTATCAATCTAGCTTCAAGACGCAACTCCTCCATATATCGCCCCAACTTAGTACGTAGAAATCTCCCCATCTATAGTGGAAACCTGCTTCGCAGGATGGGGCTCCCCGCGTCTTTTAGCTTTTTAGATGGTCTAATTGAATGATATGAAATTTAGACCATCTTATCCTGCATTATTAATATTTCAATCCGAGCAACCGAGGATTAGAAATATTTAATGCAGGGTTATCTATCAATATAGCTTCAAGACGCAACTCCTCCATAAAGTTCTAGCCACGCTTGTGCTTTTCAAGCACTAAGGTGACTTTAAACTTTTGCTCGGAGTTAAACGCATCTCTTAGCTTTTTATCTATAAGATGTTTTTAGTGCATTTTTTAGTACTTTTGGGTTCTTTTTGAATGGTGTTACTGGACAGATTTCTTTTTCGTGATAGTTCATTAGTGTATAAACGGCCATGCGTGCAGCACGAACTGAGAATTCCTCTGTAAAGACCATATCTTCTGGAATTTCAACATATTGACTAATCATTGCAAAGTTAGTTGAGCCTACTGGAACAACTTGAGGACGATCAGTCATTTTACGTGGTTGGAATTGTGAAACGATATATGGCATCATACATGGAATGACATTCACGACTGAATCCATAATTTCATCCATTTCATCTTCAAAATGTAAGTGGTGAATTAATTCATATAATATCTCTTCCCCTGTACACTCGCGCATTGGTTTTTGAACATAATCTCCAACTTTATCTGTGTATAATCCATATCCCCAGAAAATTGTTGTATCCATTGGTTGATTTTTAAAGTGTGGTTGTGCAGCCACTACAATACTCATTAGCCAGTTTGAATCTTTAAATGTCATTAAAGCTCCGCTACCTGGAATATTTCCTGAGAATTTCTCAATCATTTTCAATAATTTATTCCCTTTACATGTAACCGTAAAGCTTTCCCAATTTGTCTCTTCAGGATTTCCAAAGAAAGGTTCTGGATTTCCAAGACCCGGTTTTTTATCTGCAATTTTAGACCATAATTCACCTGAAATTGGGTTTTGTGGTGCATATTCTGGAGCAGTATTTAAATCACCAAGCGTTGCGCAATCTGTCATACAACCATTTGTCATAATACATAAATCCTCAGGTTTTAACTCAATCACTTCTTCACCATTTGCCGTTTCAATATGAATTGCTGTAGCAGTAATACCTTCTCCTTTAGCGAAATCAATATCGGTTACCACAGCATTGATACTGAAATCAACGCCATGTTCTTCTAAGTAAACTTTAAGTGGTAAAATAACTGATTCATATTGATTATATGGCGTACGTGTTACCCCTTCTAATGTTTCAATACGTGAAAATTCAAAAATCATACGTTCCATATATCGTTTGAATTCAAATAAGCTTGACCATTTTTGGAATGCAAATGTTGTCTGCCACATATACCAGAAATTCGTTGTAAAGAAGTGTGGTGTATGAGCAAACCATTCTTCAATTGTCATATCATCTAACGCTTCTTCTGGTGTTACCATTAATTTACCAAGCGCTAATCGGTCTTCCGTATTGAATCCCATACTTGTGACATCTAAAATCGTTCCTTCTTTATCAATTAAACGGGCCTGAGCATGCGTTGGATGTAAATGATCAAAATTTAAGATTTCTTCTGTCACACTCATATGAGGCATATCAAGTGATGGAATTGTTGAAAATAACTCCCAGAAGTTTTCATACGTTTCCTCATTTAACATACGCCCTCCACGGCAAATAAATCCATTACTAACATCACCGGCTCCATCATTACTTCCGCCTAAAATATGCATTCCTTCAATAATATGAATGCGATTACCTGGTAACTTGCAATCTCTAATTAAATAAGCAGCACCTGCTAAAGAGGCGAGTCCTCCACCGACAAAGTAAACGTCACGATTAACATCAAGTTCTAAATTTGAACGATTACCTTCTTGTTTCATTTCATAATATTTTCTAGCACCGTAAATAGCAGCTGAAGCGGCACCAGCAAATGCTGCCCCTTTGACTAAATTAGATTTTTTACTCATGGATTATAACCCCCAGTATTTGTTTTGTTCACACTGTTAATGTATCACTAAATTTCTAAAAATAAATTAGACAAATTAACCGTTTTGTCCAAATACTAGACATCCATATAACATTGTCTAAATACTAGACAGATAGGCCCTTTTGTCTATATTCGTAATCTCTAATTTTTCATAAAATAAATTATAAAATTCATTTAAAGTAGGCGATATCATGTCCTTAGATCAAAAAATAAAACAACGTTTATTCGAAACAGCTTTCAAACGTTTGACTCGCCATCAAATAAAAAAAACAGATCGTACAGCTCGCAATATTCTTGAAGCCTTACAATTGCTCTGTGGAAGAGAAATCACAGAGCCTGACTTAAATTTAATATACCATGAATTACGCCTTCGCCTTCAACATCATGAAGCACCTGATGTTACACTAGCGTGGTTACTTCACTTATTAGAGGCCTATCAATCCTAATGATTTACTTTTTTAAAATCGATTTTCTCTTTAACTAAAAAATAGTTCTTGAAATCTCAAGAACTATTTTTTAGTCAGATGCGGCACTCATATAACGATGATAAGCCAACTTTTCACAATTAATGGCAATATATTTCAAATTCATGGCTACTAGTTTAGGATCTTCTCTCATTCCACTTTTAACCCAAGAAATAATGGTACCACATACCCCGTGGGCAAAAAAATGAGAAATAAACGTTTCATCTTCCGGCTGTACGGTATGAGACTCATCTAATTTTTCAATTGCTTCTTTAAATAAAGTCGCCGTAATATTAAATAGATACTCTGTCATACCACGCTCGTCACAACTAATGGTGCTATAGTAAAACGATTGCTCTTTCTTCATCAACACTAATAAATCCTCAACTTTTAAATACCAATTTTCAAAAGTCACCCCTTCCATTAAAGGTGCAAATCCTTCCTGATAATAAATCCAATTCACTAACTCATACTTATCTTGAAAATGATAATAAAAAGTCTGACGATTAAGTCCACATTTTTCCGTAATATCTCGAATGGAAATCTTATTAAAAGGCTTCTCATCCACCAGTTCCTTAAGGCCCGTCGCAATGGCTCTTTTTGTAATTAATGCATCTGACATCTTTAAACCTCTCCACCATAGACTCTTTTTATTTATCATAACATCAATTGACATTTTGATAAATATTAAATATACCTCATTATCCCTTGTCTGTGTATCAGCAACAAGGAGATTAACTGCAGCTTTTAAATGATTCATCAATTTCTTTCTACTAAATTACAGACCCAATAAAAAGAAACACGCTCCCATCATTTTTTAACCTTTGTAAAACTTGTTCAATAGACTTCTTTTTTAAAGAAATAAAAAAAGCTCAGAAACCATCTGAGCTTTAAAAATCTGTTGTATCTAGATTGCGTGAATAGCCGACACATCCTGTTAAATTTGCAATCAGTTCCATATCATAAGAATCGAATTTAAAATCAAAAACTTGCGCATTCTCATCAATTCGAGCATAATGAACCGACTTAGGTAATGGTAAAAATCCCATTTGCAAACTCCAGCGAATACAAATTTGCGCGACACTTTTTCCATACTTCGCTGCCAACTGTTGCCTCTCATGAACTTCAAAAATTTTTCCAGTCCCAAGCGGACTATAAGCTTCAAGTAATATTCCAAGTTCACGACAATACTTCACAACCTCCTCTTGAGTATCCCCAGGACACAATCGAATCTGATTGACCATCGGCACAATCGTTGCTGTTTTTAATAACTCCTCAATAGGGTGAGGAAGAAAATTACTAATACCAATGGCACGAATTTTCCCAACAAGGTAGAGCTCTTCAAATGCTTTCCAAGTCCCAACATTTGCTTCTTGTCAATAATGACGATGTATAATGGGATTAGCCAGTGTATTAAATATAAATCTAAATAATCAAGCTCCAATTCTTTCATCGTTTTATCAAAAGCTGCCAAATTTTCTTCGTACCCATGATCAAAATTATTAAGTTTACTCGTAATAAATAAGTCTTCTCGTTTAATACCACTGCGTGCAATAGCAGCTCCGACACTATGTTCATTTCCATAAGCTGCTGCCGATAACCTAAATGAAGGGCTGTTGTAACAGCATCTGCTGCTTCTTTCCCACTTTTAGCTTGCCATGTTCCAAAACCAATGCACGGAATGAATCCCCTGGCGATTGCTAAAAGCAATCTAATCCTCCGCTACTAGGGTATAAAACACCATTAGATAACGTGTAACAATCAGTTAATGATTCCATAAATATCCTCCTCAATCAAACTGTCCTTAGTTTAACCACATGGTATTGCATAATTTTTATTTTTATTTATAATACGTTATAATAGAAATTAAAAAAACGTTGATACTATCATATTTCAGAAGTCTTGTAATGTCATTTTTATTATATTCGTTTATTATAGCTTATAATCGCCAATGTATAGCTTTTGGTGGCAAATTGGTGGCAAAATTAAAACAACAGATAGCAATCGCCGTCTGTTGTTTTTTTGTTTGTATGCACTATCCAATTAACAATTGCAAATCATCAATTTCAATAATCGCATCATTTTTATATTCTGATGTTGGAATTTTTATCTTCACATAATTTACGTCATCAATAGTTACTCCGGCAGGCAAAAACATACCAACTTCAACACCATCTTGAGAGATGTTAGGCTCTAATTTATTTGGGCTTTTAGTTAAATCGTAGTCTTTCTCATATGACTTTCCATCAACAATGAATTCTGCGCTAGTTACATATAACTGATTTTCTTTATTAGAAGTATTTTTTACTGACATCTCAAACTGTAAGGCGCCTCTATTATTATTCGTTAAGATATTTGTGATGATGATTTGGAATCCACCCGTCTCATAAACCTGTGTTAAAGCTGCATCTTTCGCTTCCTGCTCTGCCTTTTCTTTTGCAAGTCTTTCTGCCTCTAACGCTTCTGCCTCTTCGGCAGCTTTCAACTTCTGTTCCTCAGTTAATTTGAAATAAGGTTGTGCTGATTCTACTAGTGCAGATAATTCATCATTAGAATTCTTATATTCAACCAACATTGTCTCATACTCAAACACTGTAGCTTCTAATTGTTCATAACTGTCATGATCTTCAATTGAACAAGCTGGTGCTACTAAAAAACCAATCAAAATACCAGCAACTAACCCACCTAGTCCAATAATCGATTTTAAATTTTTCTTAATAAACTCCATTTAACTCTCTCCTTTTTTCACCAATATTTTACATTTTAATTTTACATTATCCTTAACTTGAACACAATATATAATAGTTATATATTAAAACTCCATTGTAAAAGAAATTGTGGTCAAAATTAAAACAACAGACACGAGAAAAATAGTTCATTCTATTCTCTCCATCTGTTCATCTATCAAACAAGCTCCTACTTGTTTGAATTTATTCCTTATGATAGACTACATATTGATAAAGAGGGATTAAAATAACATAATAGACATTTCTTGCATTTACCTCTCTTTATCTCATTACGGTATTGAATTTATTAGAGTTTTTGATATAATAAAACTGTCTTCACCGAAGACGTTTGTTATTTGTGGATACTTATAAAAAAAGACCTTATATAGATAAGGTCTTTTTGCTTTTACGTGATACTTAATAACAAAATCACTTGCAAATATCGTCGCTATTTGTTATATTTTACTTGTGTGTTCTCACAATCCCACAACAGTATTTTTTAAATAACTAACTCTCTCTTTAAAGTGTTAGTTATTCCCTTAAAACTCTATTTTTTGCTGAGGTCTTAAAGACCTCTTTTTTTATTGTAAAAAAACTCCTAAAACAAAAAGGGAACAGTGATTAAGATCACTGTCCCTGTCTTTCAACTGTATGTCAAATTGAATATCATAACACACTCTATTAATATATCATTTTCAATCTTTAAAGTCTATTCCATAAAAAAAGAAGTAGAAACGGAATTAACCGAATCTACCTCTTTTTTGAGTACCCTACATGATTTATGACCTTATAGGCATTGTGCCATTATTATAACATTCTTCATTGATAATTAAAAGAACTCAGTATATAATAATAGTGAGCTCAATTACTTTTCGGAACTTGTATTTGCAGATACAACTTCCTTCATTCTAAATTTATTGTATAATAAGACTATAAAAATAAAGTATAGTCCTAAAACACAAATAAGAAAAGACATGTCGCCAAACATGTCTTTTTCTTTTATTAATTCTAATATCAATTCGACAAATACGTTTAACAGGATTTCTTTTAAAAATTCTTTCATCTATTCACCTCACTTTCTTTATCATAAAAGCCACTAAGTCATTAACCTAGTGGCTCTTTTGGTGAGGTTGTTATTTAACGTTAATCCAAACTCCTGTATAGAATTTATCTAACTTCGCTTTAATTTTATCCGCATTTGTTCGGTCTTGGTATGATCCACAAATCACTCGATACCATGTTTCTCCTTTTAGTTGAATCACATCAATCCAAACATCTGTAAAACCTTTTGCTTCTAACTTCGCTTTAACTTCATTTGCTTTATTTTTTCCTAGATATGAACCTACGACGACTTGGTACCACTTTTTATCTGTTGTAACCGTTGATGTTGATTGGTTCTCTTCTTGCACTGGCTTTTGTTCAACAACTTTCTTTTCTAATGATAAGTATTGAATCACCGAGTCAGCAATGGCTTTCGCATACGCTCGTTGTCCTTTTTCAGTACACATATACTCATAATCTGATGTAGTGTCCATGAAACCACCTTCTACTAAAATGGCAGTTGCTTGACATGTTAAAACAGTCCATGCCTCTTGTTTCACTCCACGATTTCTTAACCCCGTTGAAGTGGCTAATTTAGGAGCGACAATCTCGGCGATTTTTTTATCTTCTTGTGTTCCCTTAGTATGCCAATAGACCTCAATTCCTGTTCCACCACCGGCATTGTGATGAATTGAGATAAATAAAACTGCACCATAAGTATTACAACGTTTAACACGTTCCAACAAATCAATGTCTGTTTTCCCTGTTGGGTCATCTGTACGATAAATCGTAATCGCATAATCTTTTAAATACTCCATGATATAGAGTAGCACTTTATTATTTAACTCCCACTCTTTAATAATTCCGTATTTTCCATTCATTGTTTGTTTACCTGGTGTGGTTAATCCATGTCCTGCGTCTAATACTAAAATTGGTGTTGTCATCTTATTTTTCCTCCACTTTGATTAAATTTTTAAATAATTGATGTAATCCTGTTGAAGCTAACCCACTAAAAAGCCCACCTAAGACGATAGATGGGTTAATGGCACTATTTATCCAAATGTTAATTAAAAGCCCTAGAATCGACAAAATCATAGGAATAAGGCTATTATTTACTTTAGGGATACTGGTTTTAATCACATACCCCACACATAAACAAATCCCCACAATAACAGGGATGAAATACTCATTTAAAAATGTGATATCCATTACTTATCCTCTCCACTCGTTAAATTTTTTTCTTTAATCGCTTCTACGACACTTTCCTTAACTAACTTAATCTCTTCAACTAACTCATCTTTATAGAATACTAACCCTGCGATTAAAAATCCATAGGCCGCATTTGTAACCATGAAATGACCTAATGCCAGTCCAGAAAGTAGTAAGATTAAGGCCACATATTGCCTCTTAATCGGTGGGTCCCATTTTTTAAGAAACAATCCCTCTACAATAAGGATTCCAGTTAAGACTACATAATTTGATAATTCTAATGACATTTTTTTTTGCTCCTTATAATGAAAGGCCACTCATTGAGTGACCTAATAAATTTTGATCTTTAATGTGTTAATTTTTGACTTTTGATTTACTACCTAATTATTTCTAGTTAACTTGCTGCTTCGAGTATATGACCGTAAATATCGTATCTGAATCTTGTCTATCAATGACATCTAGAGTCACAACATTGTTTGAGACACTATAATTAAATGGTATCCCTTTGTTATTAGTTACCAACAATTCTTCTTCCGCAACTGCGTCAACACGATTATATCTTAACGATAGGTTCACTGTTGTGTTGTAACTTAGACAAGTGGCTTTAAATAATCCAAAATCAACACGTTTTCCTGTACCGTATTCTCGTAAATCATAAACTTCTAATTTGTCGTAAGTTGCATATGTATCTAAGATATATGTTTTTAAATGAGCATTTTTCACCGATAATAAAGGAATTGGAGTCGTTGTTTTTATTGAACCATTTATTTTCACGTTATAGAATCGTAACGGAATGGGAACACTCGTTTGAATGAATACACTATGCTCCTCATCTAGTGTAATATTTTCAAACAAAATGTTACCGCCATCCATGTGAGTCACGCCAAAAATAGGCGATGTTCGAGATGGGGTGCATTTAAACGTTGTATTTTTATAAATATAATTCATTGTCATTTTACCACTTGCTTTTACACTATCAACAAATGAAAAATAACCGCTCAAACAAATCACTCTGCAATTATTAAAAGTCGTCACAGGATTAGTATCTAATGACATGGTTTGATTCCACACGGTTCCATTAAGATCAATAATACAGTTATTAAATAGAGCAATCATGCCATAATAGACATTCCCACCTATTAAATGACTATTATGAATTTCTATGTTAAATGCACCAGGTTTTGTAATAGGCGTAGAAACATTCCAGCCTGTAAAATCATTCACGATGTAGTGCAAACGTCTACCATTAAAATATAAATTATCAATAAATAATTTTTCTAATGCTGTATTAACACCAAAAATACTAACATCTTCACCTGTAATAGAACCATTCTTCAAAGTAACATTTAATGTATCAAAAGCTTGGATGAATTGTCGGTCAGAGGCGCTAGGTGTAGAATCCATTTTAAACTCAAACCCATCAATTGTAATTTGGTCGTGTTGAATATCTCCATTAGTCTTATTTCTTAACTTGATAACTGCTACTGCTCGTTGACTGTTAGATGAACCGACACCAATGTTCTTACAATACAAATGATTAAATCTTATATCCTTAACGTTAGAACCACCAAAATAAAATCCATGTTCTCCGATATTTTCTATTTTAACATTGTTGAAAATGATATGGTCTAAATTTCCGTCAGAATTAAATGCACTTTCAACTGTATTCATGATTTCTAATCCATTAATAATTAAATCAGATGAGTTTGATATATTTAGTAATGATTGCGTTCCAAAATTGTTGCTCTCTCCGATATTGCCTCTATTTCCATCCAATTTTAATGAATTAATTGTGCTCTGTCTTAGATTATTCATTGTCACAGTCCCGATGAGTGGAGTTTTATCAGCTACTGGTTGAATAGTACCACTACAATTAATGACAATACCGACTTTATCTTCTAAGGTCACCCTATTTTTAATGAGGTATTCACCATCAGGAATCAATAAAATACCACCATTTTTTAAATCATTAAATGCCTGCTTAAAGGCATTATCCCATACAATGGTATCATTATATCTTTCGGTTAAGGATTGGTAGTTAGCTACATTGACTGTTAATTGTGACAGTTGTGCATTCATTTTAGCCACTTCATCATCGATTTTAGCATCCATTTTTACAAAATTATTTTTATACTGTTGAGCTTCAGCAAGTACATTGACTAATGTTCCTAACTCATCTGATGATATGGTTTTAGTTCGAGATAGAGATTTACTAACCTCAATCGTGAATTGATTCGTTGTAAATAAGGATTCGTTCTCTCCATAAATTTCGAATTGAGCGACCACATCTCCCGCTACGGCATTCAGTTGTTCCGTTAGCTCTAATTCAAATCGTCCTATGGAGGCATCAATTTCTCGTAAATCATTAAATACCTCCGTCTTATCTGGTTTAATGGCACGGATCGTCGCTCTATGCTGTCTTAAATCAACGGATTGTGAGCTTTGTAGAAAATTAATTTCTATAAAGCGACTATTCTTATCGAACTGGACTGAATGGATGGTATCATCCATTTTTTTATTGATATCAAAATAATAAGCTTTAGGCTTCATCTTCTTCACCTCTCAAATTTTCTAAATCTTTCAACCTAGAATTTAACGACTTAACAACTTCAACCAATCCAGCGACAATTGATGATTGATCAATATGTTTTTGATTTCCGATATCGGTCATAACAAGATCATCGTCATTGGGTAGTATCATCATTGTTAAATCACCATCGTTATCAACCTTTATCGTGGTTTCTAAGTTAAGTATTGAGTCAACAATATTCATCTTAGTTTTACCACAAAAAAATGGATGATCTTCATCCAGTGATAAGATATAAGCCGCTGGTGGAGATTCCGTATTCTGATATAGACCTCCTTTAATCACCCATCGACCTCTTCGAGCATCATAGAATCCATTTGTTAGTCCATTGTTATCTTGAATGCCTAGAGAATTCCAACATAAAATCGACATATTATGATATCCATACTTATCTGATCTATCATCATTTCCTAAAGCTAGACCATTAACACCAACATTTTGACCTGGGCGTTGACTCAGTAACAATCCACCGCAAATATCAACGGTTGCATTCCCATAAGATAAATCACGATCTACATCTATTGATAATATTTTTAAATCATCATTTCCCGCAAAAATTGAGAACGTGTTGGCGCCAAATAATTGCACTCTTAAATCATCGTCAACCGTCCCATAATACCCCATAAACTCACCAGTTCGAGAATTATAGACATTCATGACTCCGCTATTTAATAAAATTGTCATAATTTCATTATTGAGAACTCCAAGACCTTTATCGTTGAGCTTAATTCCATTCGAATTTTGACCATTATTGATAGCCATATTTACCGCATCAGAACGTACCTCAATTTCTGCCGATAAATCTTCTTTTGCAACTTTAAGATTAATCTCATCAATTAACTGTTCAATCTTACTATACATATCTTCACTTAAGTCCGTGATAATACTTTTGAAACTGTCAACTTTAACGTTAATATTAGCAACTGTCTTTTCAATTGTGACAGTATATGATGGAGAAGCACTACTAATTGTGATATCTGTATACTCACCTTTAACAAAATTATAGTTGTACTCCATCATTCGAGCTTCAGTTCGTTGTCTCAATCCTCTTTTAATCGCAATAACAGAATCTCCAATATCAAGCTTTAAAAGCTCCTTTAATTCATCAGATATCTTTGGATTATTCTGTCCATCGTCAAATGTGATAGTCCAACTTAAGACTGGAAGGTCTATTTTACTCTCGGTAAATAGCTTCATTCCGGCTTCTCGTAATAGATTGATGGCATCTTCTTTCATGACCCCATTCGCTTCATCAACGCCGATTTCCGGGAACTCAACGTGTTTATAATAAACCTCTGAATACATAGCAATATTCGGACTATCTAAGAAATACTCGGGCAACAATAACTCATTAGCTCCCTGTGGTATTATCCGTGTAGCCACTGGCTTATAGTCAAGATCACGAAGAAACCTTTCCATATTCTTGTCATCTCGAATTACAAATCCTGTATCCTCTCCCACGCGATTTTGAATTTGTATTTCAAAATTATTAAAATCAAATTCGACATTACTATATCGATTCAAGATTGTATTCTCTTTATTCCCCATCAAGGCAACTAACGGATTATATCTCACAATTTGAAGGTTTTTTCTTTCCTCTGAGGGTTCTAAGTCAACAACTGTACAACGATGAGGTTTTGTATCCTGTGCCTTATCTAAGATGTACTGTGCTGCCTCCAAACGTGTCTTAGCAACACTATTTAGGTGTGGGATAAAACCATTTGATAGTTCCCCCCACACAAACTGATAAGCTGTAAATGTAATTCCTGTATCGTCATCACTCAAATCAAAAATTTTGAATAATTGATACTTATTTTTTTTACTTGGTGTTGGAATCTTTACGTACATGAGTGGTAGCAACTTATGTATATGACGGTCTGTCAAACTGACTTTAAATGTGGCATAGAATTGACCATTTAACTGTCTAAATATATTGTTTTCATTTTCATCTACAAAAACTTTAAACTCTCCGTTATGCTCAAAGTTCGTTTCATTTTCATCATAGCAACTAATATACATTATCTCACTCCTTTATAAAACCCAACGCGGGACGATAGTTACCTTCGTCAATGAATTTGTCGTACTACTAACACTAATTCGGTTTGATCCATTATCTAATACCGGGAACTCACCATACATATCCCTATTTTTCAAAGAGATAGCTTGATTAGAATAACCTTCGTAGCATTCTTGAATTTCGCTATCCAATGTTACAACACCATTCACATTTTCAATCATACAATAAGTGAACTCATTAATCGTAATATCAATATTCCCGCTACCTTCAATCGTGATTAATGGAAGCGATGAGTAATTTCCTTCATTAAAAATCATCAGATTATCAAAGTTATCTTTAAAAACAATTGGCATCATCTTAATGGGACAATATTTATCCACCTCAAATATGATGTTAATGATAGTGAAGGTTTTATTTTTGCTGTACTCAGTGGCAATAATATTACTAACATTAAAGGTACGGTCATCATAACTAAATTTTAATTGCCCTTCATTAATAGATAACCATCTTCTGATTTTTAGAAGTTTTTTTTTATTTGTTTCAAATCCTAGTACACAGGTGATTTGAGGGTTATTCGTTTCAGATACGCTCGCTAGTGGTAACACTGGTAACGTCTCAAAATAAAGATCATACTCCTCTAGGCTATTCTCATCATTAAATACAAAATAATTCATCCTGATTGCAAACCTCCAAAACTCATCTGTTTATTTCTCTTAGCTAATGTACGGTCAATGAATGTCACGTTTTTCTTAATGATGTAGTTATCGCCTAAATCGATTAAAACTTGCCCTTCAAATTGAGGAGTTAGGTTAATATTTTGATTTGCATAAGTATTTCGTTGACTATCTCTAAATCTAGCCAGTGTTTCAAGTTGGCTCATCATAGAGCGCTGAAGTTGACTATACATTGCATCATTTAAGGCTTTATAAGTTGATTTATTTCCACTTTCAGAAACCCTTCGAGTCATCACTGTATTAATCGTTTTATTTTCAATAACGGTCGTTTTTTTCTTTGGCTCCCACTTATCCCAGGTTCCAAATAATCGTTGCCATTTAGTGATAATATCTCCAGTTGTGGTATCTACATTTGTTATCAATTCTTCATTCATTTCAAAAATTTTATCGACAGATTCATCACGTGTCTTTTGTGCAGCTGCTATGGTTTCATCGCACTGTTTATTTGCACTCTCAACCAATTTCTCATATTGTTCGTCTGAAATTGCACCCGTTTTATCTCTCATGTCAATATAAGCCTTAACTTTCTCATCCCGTTCTGTTTCAGCTGCTTCAATCACTGCATCTCGTTGTTCATTCAATGACTTAATTTTCTCACTTGCCATTTCTGCCGTAATTTCAATATCTTTGTCTTTCATTCGACTTAAAATAACTTCTGCCTCTGCTGCCTGTTCAGATAAGGCAGTCACTGCATCATCTCGCATTTGATTTTGTAAAGCTGTAATCGTATTAACCTCTGTCTCTGTTAAAGCTCTTTTCTCATTAGCTGCCTGTTCATAAATAGCTGTAATCGCCGTTTCGTTGGTCTCAATCATTTTAGCTTTATCCTCATAATAAGTTCGAGTCTTCTCTAAAATATCTACTTGTTCCGCAGCACGAATTCCTGAATGATTTCTAAATGCTTCCGTTAATATTGCCAACTCATCCTCTTTATCTTTCTGTAATTCTTCTTTAATCATAGTCCCCATCTCACTATAAGTTTGAGTAATCGTCGTAGCCATCTCTGATGTAAGGGTGGTAGAATCTACATACAAATTCATTAGTGTTTCCCTTGTAGCCACATCCATATCCAAATAGGCTTGAACTTGTTTCTGTGTTTCTTCGCATATGGTTTGAGTCGTATAAGTCGTGATTTCTCCATATTGTGTCATAGCTGTTCCTGATGCAACTAAAGTATCCGCAAATAAATCAACCGTTGGAATGACTTCTTGTGACATCTGGTGATGAATCGCAACCCCTGTCCCAACAACTGCCGCACCTGCTAATAACCAAGGACCCGCTGCTACCGCCATAGCCCCTAAGCTTGACACCATCGCTCCCATCCCTGTGGCTCCTGCCGCTGTACTAGCAGCCGTTCCAGCTGCTGCGGCTGTGCCGCCAAATTTACTCGCCCATCCAATAGCAGTCGATAATCCTTTTGATAGTGTTCCTACGGTTGAAACAGTTCCACCTATTGCCTTACCACTGACACCCACTGCTATCCCCATTGCTGTCATATTGACAATAGAGTTGAGAGTTTCTTCGTCCATATCCTTAATGACATCCGTCACTTTATTAACAATCCCTATAAATTTATCAATCATAGGGATTGCATCTTCGCCTAAATCAATAAAACTATTTTTTAATTCATTCAACGATCGTTGAAGTTCATCCGACTTCGTACTTTCGATTTTGTTTAAGGCAGTATTGGTTGCCCCTGCTGCGTTTTCCATTTGAGCGCTTTTAGATATAAAGTTATCATATTGTTCACCCGTTAAAGCTAAAACAGCGGTTAATGCTTCGGTTGAACTAAAGAGTTCCCCCATCTTATCCGATGAACCCCCTGTTTCTTTTTGTAAAATTTCAAGAACTCCCACAAATCCTTTAGCCTCTAACATGGCCTGTGAGTTCGAATATCCATATTTCTCAATTAACTTCTGCATTGCAGTCGTTGGTTTAATTAAATTACTGAATACCGCTTTTAATTGAGTTGAAACTTCCGCTGTATTCCCTGTCACACCCGTTAATGTCGCCATGCTTCCAAATAATTCTTCTAATGACATATTTAACGTTGAAGACAATGGGAATAAAGCCTTCATACTACTAGCCATTTCTGGGAATGTCGTAACCCCCAATTTAGCCGTTTGAAAAGCTAAATCTGAAATCTTTTTAGCAGTTTCATCATTAACTTGTCCATACCCTTTCATCCCGGCCGAAATTAAGGAAACAGCGTCACTAACTTCTGCACCTCCGGCTTTCGCACTCTTCGTCATCGTTTCAAAGATTTTAGTTGTTTCATCTCCTAGATCACCTAAAGAAGAAATGGCTTGATACATCCCATCTGAAACGGTCCCAATCGCAATTCCTGTCTCATCAGATAATTCTAAGATTTTATTTTTATATTTATCTAAATTCTTCGTATCATCTAGTAACGTATTAATATTAGCTAGATTTTTCTCAAATGACATCGACATAGCAGAACTCGCCCCGATAAGGGTTGCCACACTAGCACTAATCCCAAGCACTTTATCACTAGCGTGACTAATTGCCTCACCCGCACTCTTTGCTTTATCTCCGAATTGATC
This sequence comes from uncultured Turicibacter sp., assembly GCF_938044715.1. Taxonomy (NCBI): domain Bacteria; kingdom Bacillati; phylum Bacillota; class Erysipelotrichia; order Erysipelotrichales; family Turicibacteraceae; genus Turicibacter; species uncultured Turicibacter sp. The sequence continues at coordinate 7,059 of NZ_CALIOS010000043.1, read as the reverse complement.
TAACCTTTCAGATGCAGTTTTTAAATGATTATTTTGTTCCTGCATTTTTTTGTTTTGGCTACTAATCTGATTTTCTAGCCCCTGAATCTCACTTTTAGCATTCATAATTTGGCTTTCATATTCGGCCACTCGTTGAATGTTACTTTTAATCGCACTCTCATTTTTGTCATAGGCCTTTTCAGCTGCTTCTAGGGCTTCTTTTGCCTCTTTAACTGCTTCAGATTCTTTACCATGAGCTTTTTCTGCTTTTGCTAGAGCTTCTTTTGCCTCTGTAATCTTTTGATTTAACTGCTCACGAGCTTTCACATTTGTATCAATCGTCTGTTGAGATTTACTTAAAGATTGACTAAATAGTTCAATTTTTTTTCGATTAAGTTCAATCTGTTGGTTCATTTTTTCTTGAACCTTTGCGACGGTTGATGAACTGGTTCCAAATCCTTCTAGTTCTTTTTGAGCTAAGCGAGTTTCAGCTCTAGCTAATTTCATCTGCTTATTAACTCCATCCAAGCTACTATTATATTTACTCACATCGGCTTCAAAAACGGCTCTTATTCGTTTCACCTCATCTGCCATTTATCTCACCTCCTTATTTAAAAATCAGTTGAATAGGTAACAGGACGCCCCCATTTTTCTAACGTTTCTTGGGATTGATTTATGGAATGTTTTGACTCAACCAACATCCCGTTTTCTTTTAACCAATAACGATGAAGTCGATTAATTCGTCTCAATGTACTTCCCCAAAACTCTTCCTCCGTAAAATTCAAACGAGTTTTAGCCACATATAACAACCACTCATAATCAATTTTCAGTTCACCGTTCGATGTTGATTGAGTTTCTATTTTTTTTGAGCTTCATCCTCATCATCTGCAAAATAGCCAGTCACTAGATCCGTTAAAATGTGATCAATTTGAGTAAAAGTATGATTATTTAATGGAAATAAACAATTAAACTCCTCTAATGTTAAATTCGGCTTTTCAACACAACAGGCGCATAAAATTTCTAATCCTTTTTTATAAAAACAATTGCTTCCGGGTTTAAATAAATCTAAAAAGATTCGAGTTGCTTCAACCGAGCTTCCAACTATATTTTCTAATCTCAACATAGCAGTCATATCCAACTTAAAGGTTAAATACTCTCCTGTTTTGGTTTTCATACGATACGAATTATCTTTTAAATTAACCATAAAATGACCTCCTTCTAATGAAATAGACTAGGTTTGACCTAGTCTATTTTGAGTTGCAAATTTAATTGCTATTATTATTCGAACGTTGGAGTAGGAACTGATGCAAAGAATGATTCAACTTCTTTTAAGCTTTTTAATGTTTTAGAGGCATCTACTGTTCCATCATCTAATGGCTTAAAGTTTCCTGTAATCGTCTTGGGTTGATAGTTAGCAGAACCTTCAGATGTTGCCGCTGTGACTCCTGATGGAACAAATTTTCCATCATAAAAAACATAGCCTTTATAGATACCTCCTGCTTTCTCTACCGTAAACATAATAGCCACATCTGCCGGAACATCATGGATACTCCGAACTAGAAGTCCATTATTGTCTTTTTTATGCCCTAATAGAGCCATTTCATGTTCTTCTTCAATATCTCCGGTAGAAATTGTAATCGGAACATCACCTAAAACAGAATGAGTGAATTTATTCACCCCTTCTGCATAAAAAGGAGTTGAATTATAACTTTTTTCGATTCCAATTTCTGTTAAGTTAGGCAAGTAAACCGGGGCTCCATATCCCTCCTCTTGCTTGATGGCATAATAAACTTTATGACAGCTCACAATCGGTAACGGATTGTCTGTACTTGCTGCTCTCGGTTGAATAGTTGCACTTTTTGTCATATTATTTCCTCCTTCTAATAATCAAATGAAAATCGTAAGCATTTAAAAAGGAGTCCGGTTTGTGGATCTACATCCTCATAAACGGCTCCCTTTTTCCACCCTTGCTCTTTCGCAAGGGTTCGAATAACATTTTCAATTTCTGTAAAATCAGTGTTGCTGTTAATATCTATTTGAATATAATGACGTGTCTCTAATTCTTTTCCTTCAGCGTAAAAAGCTCCTGACTCATCATAAAATAAGTACGTGCAATACGGGACCTTAACGTCTGAAACAGCTTTTAAGCGATAAACGGTTCGATTAGGTAACAGCGCGGTTAATCTTGAGTCCGATAATATTTGAGTCACATAAGATTGATAGCTCATGACTTCATCTTCCTATCTACTAACTCTTCTCTTAATGATTTAACAAAATCATCTTCACTTTCACGAATGGAACGTTCAAACCATCCGATATGTTTCCCTGATTGACGAACATTTCGAAACTCTTGGAACATAGCCTGAAAATTGTTTAAATAAATCGTTCCGGTACATCCCCCAAATGGATTTCTTTTGACTTTTATTTTAATCGATTTTTTAGTCAATCCACTTAACTTCGGTGCATTTTTATTCACCCTAGCTTTAGGAATGCTTAGTGTTCGTTTCAAGACAACCGCTACCTCTTCATCTTCAATTTTCATATCTGAACATAGGTCAATAAATTCATCAAATCCCTCTAAGGTTGACATATTTTCACCAACTCGCATTTAAAGTCCGCAAAGGCATGTTTATTTTTCACATCATGACAATATTTAATATCATAAACATTCCCTTGGTGAATAATCCGATACTTTTTAGTTTCATACGTTGCTAAAATATCTTTTATTTTTTGACACATTCGAACCGTAAAGCCGACTAGAATTTGTGAATGGGTCGCATGAGCTTTAATAAATTCTTTCCCACTAAATTCTTCTTTCCTAGCCCAACATTTATAATATGGAGTCCACGATTCTACAACAAATCCATTTTCATTCGTTTCGTCTTGATCAAATCGTTCAAATATAATTCGTTCAGTCAGCATACATTCTGCCAATTTATTCACTCCTTTCTTTTGCCTGATGAGAAAGTTGAATTAAAATACTTTGCATAACAGGTTTAAGTTTTTCACCTGCTTTTTCAGTTGTCAGTGATCGGTCTTTATATAATTCATGAATAATCGCAAGACAAACAATTTTCGCCTGACTAGAGTTCGATTTGGTTAAATCGAACCCAGTCATGCCTTTGAGTTGTTCTATCGCTGCCTCATTCAACAACGAAAGATAAGCATCATCATCGTCATAATCAATGCGAAGACTTTCCTTTATTTCTTTTAATGATAATTTCATTTTATTTACCTGATTTAGCTTCTTTTAATAAAGAAGCTCCTTTTTTAAGATAGAGTAAGCCTTTAGCCCCTACTAATTTTCCTGTTGAGTCATTTCCAGCTGTCATCTTACCATCTACAATCATTAATGTTTTGTAGATCCATTTATTTGTATCTTCATTAAAATATTTTTTAAAATACATCGCTAAATTTGAATTTAACATATACTGTGATAAATCAACCACCACTCCAAAAATTCCATTTTCATCGCATTTATCAAATCCAGGAAAACGATCTGTTACTAAAACTTCACGTCCATTAATGAGTTTTTGTCCTTTTTCATTAATTCGCCCTAATCCAATTTTTTGACCTGTTGAATCAGTCATTCCATTTAAGTATTTCTCCCATGTTTTTTTCGACATCACATAAATGACACTATCTTCTACCTCTTCTGGAATGGCTGCTTCTACAGTCGCCCATTGAGTCACAGTTCCAATATTATCTGATGTAAACTCAACAATTTGGTCTGCCGGAAGATTAGTATACTTTGTAATTCCTAATGGTTGTCCTTCTCCACTCCCTTCGATAATTGCCTTCTCAATCGCTTGTAACATCGCTTTTTTCAATTGCTTAATAATAGTTGCTTCGAAAACAGGTAGGGAAACCGTTGCAGTTAATAATCCGATGGCTACTTTTGCCTCTAATACATGATAACCAAAACTTAATTTTACTTTCATTTTTGCTTTTTGCTCATCACTTGTTTGATCTTCACTTTCTAACCAAGTTGCAGTCGGATTAATTTCAGAAATTGGAATCTCCACTCCACCTTTAAACGATGTTTGAGTAATGCGTGCTAAAATCTTCCCTTCTGTTGTCATATCTTCGATGACTTTATTTAAGACATTAGTTGGAATAACTGCTGCTACATCTCCTACAATTGTTAATTCATTCGAACGTGCCTCATTTGTATTTGCACGAAACTCTTCAGGAATCGGTGTTCCTTTCGTCACATGATTCATGAAGGCTTTACGATACTCTAATGTCCCATAAATATCTTCCTCATCCTCTTGATAACGTTTAGTCGGTTGATTTCCCGTTGAATAGGTTGCGATTGGATTGAATGAACGTGCTTGAGGTTCTTCTGATGTTTGAGCCGCTACTTGATTATCTTCATTTGGCAAAGCTGCTAACATCCCACGTAATTCAGCAATTTCATCATTTAATCCATCCATTTCTGCATGAATGCTTCGTAGTTCTACCACATCTTCTGATGTTTTTGATTGCTCCACTAATTCTGCTTTTCGTGCTTCTTTCTTTTGTAACATTTCTTCTAATTTCTTTTTCATAGTTTCACTAACCTTTCATTAATATTTGAATTTTTAAACGCTCTATTTCAACTTGATTTTTAGGATTTTCTTTTGCTCGTGCCTCTTCTACTGCTTGTTTAGCACTATCCAATACGGATTTATCCCTGGAACTAATATCCGTTTGATCATAAGCTGGATAATTCACTGCACTAACTTCATAAACTTTTGCAATCTTTAAAATTCGACGTGTCGGCATGTCGGTATCTAAATTCTCCCATTTCTGCTCTTTAATTCGGAACATAAAACTCATACCATCAATGTCACCGCGAGAAATAGAACTATGTAGGGTTTTAGCTTCTGGATTATTCTCAATATCCACATTTGCTCGAATAAAAAGCCCAATTTCATCTACTTCTAACTCCATGGTTGAATTTGTATGACTTGAACGTGATCGAGCAAGAGGAATCTGATTCGTTTCATGATTCACAAATAAAGAAACGTCACTAAAATCACATCCATCAAAAGCCCCTCGTTCAATGATTTCATTAAACCAACCACCAATACTCACCATTTGATTAAATACTGCTGCATGACCTTGGATATTATGACGTTCTTCTGTTGAGGTTTGAAAATCAGACACCGTATAACTTCGTCTAACTGATAGATCATTCATTGAATTACTCATCTTGATTCACCCCTTTCTCCTTTTGAAATTGACTCATTTGATATTGATTAGCAATGTCGCGATCAATAAAGTTTAAACTCTTATTTCGAGTATCTCCGCCTGGAAATGGTGGATATCCAAATAACTCTAATAATTGATTATCTGTTAAAGCTCCCCTATTTCCCAAAATATCAGCTACGGCGATTTTATTTTGAGTATTCGTAAATAGAAGTTTTTGTCCGTAGAAGATAATCTCGTGTCCTGCTTCCAGCTGCTCAATCGAAAATAATGCCTTACTAAACGCTTGTCCGAGTCCAATGATTTCCGGCTCTAAAACTTTCTCATAATAAGCCTGATAATCTTCTTCTGTGAATTTTCCGGTCAGAATTGGTAACGAAGTTCCGTAATGTTTTAATACTTTACCTTCAATAAACTCTAACGTTTCTTTATCCATAATGGTTGGATTGATCGTTAAAGGGACATATTCACTTTTATTGGAAACTGGTAAGATTCCGCTTTGAGAATTAAATATTTTTTGTTCAAATTCTTTTCTTTCCTCTTCCAGCTTCTCCTCATCTAATAAAGCATTAACTTTCAATAATCCGCGAATGGCCAGACTATTTTTTACTGCTTTATCCAATCCCTCAATTAAACTGTGATTAATTTTTAAAATAGGTAATAATGTCTCTGATTTTGCTTTACCTTCATGATTTCCACCCATCAGATCATTATCACTAAACTCTTTTCGCCAATGAATCACTTCATTGTAAGGTAATAGAACAGAATCTGAATTTAAGAAATGAAATTGGACGTATAACTTTCCATGCCCGTCCTCTAAAAAATCAACTTCCGTTGGGTTCAAAGGGTAGAATCCTGTGTAATACTTTATTTTCTCACCATTTATCCACCGTATTTCATATTTCGGATAAATGAAACAGTTATAAGTCTTTTCATGCAACCAGGTACACTTCTCTAAAAAGTCTTTAGTGGTCATGAGTTCATTCGGACCAAACCGTAAAAGCCGATTAATGGAATCTTTTTGAATACTCTGTAACCCATTTTCATCTGTAAAAATATGTTTTGGCTGTAATTTACTGATTTCCGTTGCCTTCGTTCTAATACATGCCTCTACGATATCACTCGCAAACACATCATTTCCGAACTGCGAAAAGACAGGAAGGCTTCCATTAAGCATTTGCGCATAGGATAATTCTTTCTTTTTTCCGTTTTTTAAGCGATTAAATATCGTCTTTAATGCCAATTTATCACCTCACTATCTCTAAATAATCTCTTCGATACCAGTTAAATACGACATAGGCAATAATCATCGTCACCGCACCATCAATATGATTTAACTTAACCCCCTGAACTTTCATCGGCATCATCTTATCCCCCGTAGAATTTAACTTCAGGGCTGTATTTTTCAAACAAAACACATCAATTGGATTTTGATTGTAATTCACCAAATTATTTTTCAAATCACTTTCTAACATCCTCATCGGGTGACTCATGGTGAAGTGATCTTGATTGACACGGACCATATCAAAGCCGTACTCTTCCATTGCTGCAACAAATTGTTTCGATTCCCATTTATCATAACCGATTTTAAATGCTCTAATTTTGTGTTTTTTCCACAACTCAATGAACCAATCCATCACATCTGTGTAATCAACTTCATCACTACTACAAAGGTGTAAATGACCCGATTTTGCCCATTCTAGATATTTATCACGCTCAGATTTCGGCACTTTTTCTAATTTACTCTCGGGAATGAAATATTTTGATAAAAAATACTTTACCTTACTACCAGGTTTCATAATTAACACTCTAGCACTCGTTAAGTCGAATGTTTCCGATAAATCCACTGCACCTATGGCAATGCTATTATCTAAATCTTCAGGTTCA
>NZ_CALIOS010000042.1:0-28664 GCF_938044715.1 uncultured Turicibacter sp. | reverse complement strand
TTAAATCTTATATTAATCAGTTTAAACCATATAAGGGATTTTGGTGCTATGAAGATGGTGTCATTTTAAAAGGAGCACAAGACTTATATATCGCAACAAATGATGAGTTTTATTGGGATTATATACAAGCTTATTTAAATGAATTCGTGGATCAAGAGGGGAATTTAAAAGGGTATAATTCATCAGAATATAACATTGATCACGTAAATGCTGGAAAAGTTTTATTCTTTGCTTATGAAAAAACAAATGATGAGCGATATAAAGTAGCCATCGAACATCAAATGGATCAATTAAGAACACATCCTAGAACAAATAGTGGTAACTTCTGGCATAAAAATCGATACCCACATCAAGTATGGTTAGATGGGCTGTACATGGCATTACCGTTTTTTACCGAATATGAAACGGTATTTAATGGAAAACAACAGTATGAAGATATTTATAAACAATTCATGGAAGTGTATAAAACACACCGTAATAAAGAATGCGGATTATATTATCATGCATGGGATGAGTCGAAATCAATGTTCTGGTGTGATGAAGAAACGGGATTGTCTAAAAATTACTGGCTACGTGCAGAAGGATGGCTATTAATGGCATTAATTGATTCGATCGATAAAATGAGCGAAACAATTTTTGAATATTATAAGGGATTAATTGACATGTTTGTTGAGAGTATCGATGATATTTTACCTTATCAGGATGAAAAAACAGGATTATGGTATCAAGTGATTGATGCGATGGATCGTGAAGGAAATTATTTAGAAGTTTCAGGAACTGCAATGGTGATTTATTCAATTTTAAAAGGGGTTCGTTTGGATGTTTTAGATGAATCATATAAAGAAAAGGCAATTAAATCATTAAAAGGAATTTTAGAAGTGTATGGATATGAGGACGAAGCTGGGTATCATATTGGTGGAATTTGTGAAGTAGCGGGACTTGGAAGTTTTAATGGTGTTGTACGCGATGGAAGTTTTGAGTATTACATTTCAGAAAAAGTGGTGCCGGATGAAGCAAAAGGAATTGGACCACTGATGATGGCCTATGCAGAATATTTAATGGTTGGTGGAAATGATGAACTTTAATATTGTTTTACAAACATCCTCAAGTTTAACACTAGAACTTGAAAATCAATCATGTTTTAAATCAAGTCAACCGTATACCTTAAAATTAAATGATGAAATAATTGATGAGCATTTAGTCCAAAATGTTTATTCTATTTATCGGTTACAACCAAGTACTGCGTATATGGTCACGATTATCAATGAAGAAACAGGTGAATCTCTATCAAAAGAGGTATATACAAAAAAAGAAAGTATTTGTTTAAATGTTAAGCACTTTAATGCTAAAGGTGACGGGATAACTGATGATACGTTAGCTATTCAAGCCGCAATTATGTCTTGTCCTGATGATGGGCGAGTTTTTATTCCAAAAGGGACTTATGCGACTAAAACGATTTTCTTAAAATCTAACTTAACGTTAGAATTAGAAAAAGGAGCAACCTTATTATATAGTGCCTCATTTGAAAGTGGTGCAATATTACCTGGATATACCAAAAATTCAAATCATGAAGAGTATTATTTAGGTTCATGGGAAGGGAATCCACTCGATACGTTTACAGCATTGATTCAAGGGGTTAATGTTTCAAATGTTAATTTAATTGGTGAAGGTGTATTAGATGGAAATGGATCTATTGGATGGTGGGACTTTCCAAAGGTAAGAAATGTGGCTTGGCGTCCACGTTTATTTCAAATTATTCATTCTCATCATGTCAACGTTCAAGGGATTACCTTACAAAATTCTCCCTCTTGGACTGTTCATCCCTTATTCTCGGATGATTTGAAGTTTATTGATTTAAAAATTATTAATCCCAAAGATTCACCGAATACGGATGGATTAGATCCTGAATCTTGTCATCGTGTTTTAATTCTTGGGGTTCATTTCTCAGTTGGGGATGACTGTATTGCCATCAAATCTGGAAAAATTTATTTAGGAAGTCGTTTAAAACGAGCTTCAGAATATATTACGATTCGAAATTGTAGTATGAACTTTGGTCATGGTGCAGTTGTTATTGGAAGCGAAATGGCTGGAGGTGTTAAGCATATTCTAGTGGAGCAATGTTTATTTAACGAAACAGATCGTGGGCTTCGAATTAAGACACGCCGTGGACGTGGAGAGGCTGCAATTGTTGAAGATGTCACATTCCGTCACATCGAGATGGAGAAGGTACTAACTCCATTAGTGGTAAACTGTTTCTATTTCTGTGATCCAGATGGTCATAGTGAATATGTTAAGACGAAGGAAACTTTACCGGTCGATTATCGAACACCAGATATCCGTGATTTTTGTTTTGAAGATATTAAATGTCGTCATTCAGAAATTGCAGCGGCTTATTTTTATGGCTTACCAGAGAAACCGATTGAACGGTTAAGTTTAAAAGATTGTGTTTTCCATTTCACAACAGAGGCAGAGCCAGGAGTTCCTGCTATGATGGATGATATTCCTAATTATTGTCAAAATGGGATGGTTTTAAACAATATAATTGAAGTAAATTTAGAAAATGTAACGTTTGAAAATGTGATTGGCGATCCAATGCAAATTCAAAATGTTAAAAAGGTGGTAGTTGACGGTGTTATTAAGGAGAATTATTGCTGAAATTATTGATATTTTTGTTCTGATTGGAGGAACTGCACTCGGAATATTTCTTGCCGGACAACTCAATGGGATGTTTGAGGAGTCATTTACATTATTAACGATTAGTGAGCTGTGTATCATTGTATTAATTCCAATTGCGCTTCAATCATTATTTTGGTTAGAACGTACAACAATTGGAAAAACAATGGTCTTTTGTAAAGTCGTGACAAATGATGAATCCGATTTAAATTATTTTGCGATGTTTACACGCGAATACGTCTCAAAAGTTTTCTCTTGCTATTTAGTTTGTTTACCGATTTTTGCAAGAAAACCAGGATTGCATGAGGTGATTACAAACTCGAAAGTTGAATTAAAATTAAAAAGGGGATAAAAGGATATGAAAGGATTTTTAACAGAAGATTTCTTACTTCAAAATGAAACGGCTAAAGTTTTATATCACCAACATGCCAAAAAAATGCCAATTATTGATTTTCATAGTCATTTAAGTGCAAAAGAAATTTATGAAAATAATAAATTCTCAAATATTTCAGAAGTATGGCTTGGAGGAGATCATTATAAGTGGCGTGCGATGCGTGCTCTTGGCGTGAACGAATCAATTATCACTGGAAAAGAGGTATCAGGAGAAGAAAAATTTAATGCATGGGCTAGTTCGATGCCATATTTAATTGGAAATCCACTTTATCACTGGACACATTTAGAATTACAACGTTACTTCAACATCAAAACACCGTTGAGTGCAAAATCAGCCAAAGAAATTTATGAAGAATGTAATCGTTTATTAGCAACGGAAGATTTCCGAGTACGTGGATTAATCGATATGATGAATGTCGAAGTCATTTGTACAACGGATGATCCATGTGATGATTTAAAATATCATCAGTTAATTAAAGAAGAAGGAACTTGTAAAGCTCAAATTTTACCAACTTTCCGACCTGATAAAGCGGTTAATATTGAATTAAGCTGGTTTACCGCTTGGGTTCAAACGTTAAGTCAAGTAGTTGGATATGACATTCATGAGTTATCTGATTTATTTAAAGCATTAGAAGAGCGTATGGATTTCTTCGTTGAGTGTGGATGTAAAGCCTGCGATAACGGGGTAGATGTTTTAGCATTTACTGATTCAACAGTTGAAGAAGCTGCTGAAATCTTTAAAAAAGCGATGTCTGGTGCGACTTTAACAAAAGAAGAAGTTGAGAAATACAAAACACAACTTTATTTATTCCTCGGGGAACAATACCATAACCGTGGTTGGGTGATGCAATTTCATATTGGAGCACAACGTAATAATAATACGACAATGCTTGAAAAATTAGGGCCAGATACAGGATATGATTCAATCAATAACTCTTTAGATACACAAAAATTATCTAAATTCTTAAATAGTTTAAATTTAAAAGGCGCATTACCAAAAACGATTATTTACGATTTAAATCCAAGCGATAATCATAAAGTCGTCACTTTAATGCAATGTTTCCAAGATGGTGTGACACCAGGTAAAATTCAGTTTGGATCTGGATGGTGGTTTAACGATCATAAAGATGGAATGAATGATCAAATGCGCGCGTTAGCAGCAAACGGTGTATTAGCAAAATTTGTTGGGATGTTAACAGATTCAAGAAGTTTCTTATCATTCCCTCGTCATGAATATTTCCGACGTCTATTATGTCAATTATTAGGGGAATATGTTGAAAATGGGGAATATCCAAATGATGTAGAGTTCTTAGGACAAATTGTAGAAGATATTTGCTATAACAATGCAAAATCATTCTTTAATTTAGATAAATAATTGTTTGTGGGGGTCAATAATGAAAGCATTAAATAATGAAATTTTACCAAATAGAAAAGAAAGACCGATAAAAATTGTTCAATTTGGAGAAGGAAACTTCTTAAGAGCATTCGTCGATTGGATGATTCAAGAATTAAATGACGCTGGAGTATATAATGGAAATATTGCCGTTGTCCAACCACAACCTTTTGGACGTGTGAAAGAATTAGCGGAACAAAATGGATTATATACGGTGATTCAAGAAGGGGTTCAAAATAATGAATTCGTTTCAAAATCACAAATTATTGATAGTATTAGTGAATTTATTGATCCATATATGAATTTTGAAGCTTATTTACAATTAGCTGAAGTTGAAACCTTAGAATTAATGATTTCAAACACAACTGAAGCCGGAATTGTGTTAGATGAATCAGATTCGATTGAAGCAACACCACCTAAAACATTCCCTGGTAAAGTGTTAGCCTTCTTACTTCATCGCTATCGTCATTTCAATGGAGATCTGACAAAAGGATTATACATTGTTCCATGCGAATTAATTGATAATAATGGAGACGAGTTACATCGTTGTGTGAAACGTTTAGCAGAAGTTCATCACCTTGAAGAAGGATTTATGACATGGTTAGACGAAGCGAATACCTTCACCAATACATTAGTTGATCGTATTGTTCCGGGATATCCTGCTAAACGTATTGAAGAATTTACAAACCAATTTGGTTATTTAGATAAAAATATGGTACTAGGTGAAGTCTTCCATTTATGGGTGATTGAGGATCGAAATGGTATTTCTTCTGTTTTAAAAGGAGCGGAAGCCAACTTAAATATCTTATTTGTGAAAGATATTAAACCTTACAAAATCCGCAAAGTCCGTATTTTAAATGGACTGCATACGTTAATGGTTCCTGTTTCTTACTTATATGGGATTGATACAGTTGGAGAAACAATGAACGATGACTTAATGTTAACTTTCTTAAATCATACGGTAGAAGATGAGATGATTCCGGCAACGGAACGCTATTTAACTGCTGATGAGTTACGTCAGTTTGCCAAAGAAGTTTATGACCGATTTAATAATCCTCGTGTCCGCCACGAATTAATGTCAATTGCTTTAAATTCAACTTCAAAATTCAAAAGTCGTTTATTACCCACAGCATTGGATTATGTTGAACGCTTTGGGAAATTTCCAACACACATTGAATTCTCATTGGCAAGTTTATTAGTGTTCTTCCGTGGAAAACGAGGGACTGAGGTCATTGCGCTTCAAGATGAGGCAGATTTCTTAGAATTCTATCGAAATGTTTGGAATCGTTATGAAGCAGGAACTGCAACGGTTCGTGATGTCGTGACTGAATTTTTAGGAATGGAAGATCATTGGGAAATGAATTTAAATGAGATTCCAAACTTAACTGATGAATTAACAGCGATTGTTGAAGACATCTTAAGTGATGGAATGGAAACTGCATTAAAAAAAGTTTGTTAGTGGTGGGGATATGATGAGACCGTTTATTAAATTACATGAAGATGATAATGTAGTTGTTGCCTTGGTTAATTTACAACCAGGTGACGAACTAACGATTGATGAGCACTCAATCGTTGTAAAAGAAGAAATCAAAAAAGGACATAAATTAGCCATCAAAAAGATTGAAGAAAATCAAGATGTTGTCAAATACGGTTTTGCGATTGGACATGCAACCCAATTCATTGAAGTGGGAACTCATGTTCATACTCAGAATGTGAAAACGAATTTAAATGATTGTTTATCTTATGAGTACCAGCCTAAATCAAAACGTGCTGATAAATTGTTAATGGATCGTGAAATTCGCGTTTATCATCGTAAAAATTGGGATATTGGAATTCGTAATGAATTATGGATTATTCCAACTGTTGGATGCGTTAATAAGACAGCTGAAATTATCAAAGATCGTTTCTTAAAAGAAGTTGATAATCTAACGATTGATGGTGTATTCTCATATGCCCATCCATTTGGATGTTCTCAGATGGGGGATGACCATGAGACAACTCGTAAAATCTTACAAAATATTGCTAAACATCCGAATGCAGGTGGAGTTTTAGTACTTGGACTTGGATGTGAAAATAATCAAGTTTCAACATTTAAAGAAACAATGGGTGAGTATGATGAAGAACGAGTACGCTTCTTAGTTGCTCAAGATGTTGAAGATGAGATTGAAGCAGGTGTCAAAATTCTTCATGAGTTATATGAGGTCATGAAACAAGATTATCGTGCGACTTCTTTACTTCGTAACTTACGTGTTGGGTTAAAATGTGGAGGAAGTGATGGATTCTCAGGAATTACGGCAAATCCTTTACTTGGATATTTCTCTGATTATTTAGTAAAAAGTGGGGGAACAACTGTTTTAACGGAGGTTCCAGAAATGTTTGGAGCTGAAACGATTTTAATGAATCGTGCTAAAGATGAGGCAACGTTTGATAAAATTGTCCATTTAATCAATGATTTTAAAGGGTATTATGAACGAAACCATCAAGTGTGTTATGAAAATCCAAGTCCTGGAAATAAGGCGGGTGGAATTACCACACTTGAAGATAAATCATTAGGATGCACCCAAAAAGCAGGAACATCTGAAGTGGTCGATGTTTTGAGATATACGGATCGTTTAGAACATAATGGCTTAAATTTACTTCAAGGGCCAGGAAATGACTTAGTGGCAGTGACAGCTCTTGGAAGTGCCGGATGTCATTTAGCCTTATTTACGACTGGGCGTGGAACCCCATTCGGTGGATTTATTCCAACGGTAAAAGTAGCGACTAATTCTGACTTAGCCAATAAGAAAAAACATTGGATTGACTTTGATGCGGGTGCTATGTTAACCGCAACAACGACAGAAGAGGTCGTTGAAGATTTTATTAATTATATTTGCGATGTATGTAGTGGAAAATGGACAAATAATGAATTTAATGGACACCGTGAAATTGATATTTGGAAATCAGGTGTAACATTATAACAATCCATAAAAAGACACTTAAATATGTTAAAACTTCATTAATTTAGGTGTTATAAAATGTTATAATAGGAGGTGATTAAGACGATGAAATTAGGAATTCGAGCTCATGATATTGGAACATTACCACCTAAGGATTTAGTTGATTCATTGGTAGAGAAAGGGTTTCATTCTATTCAGCTAGTTTTAAATAAGGCGATTGAATATCAAACGCAAATGCCTAAGATTTTAGATGAAGAGTTAGTTGAGGAGTTAAGTCTCTTTTTAAATGAGAGTCATGTCGAAGTTGCCATGCTTGGAGCCTATTTTAATCCCATTCATAGTGACAAGGAAAAAGTAAAAGATTCCGTTGAAAACTTTAAAAATCATTTAAGAAAAGCTCATTGTTTTAACACGACGTTAGTTGGAACGGAAACGGGATCTTATAATGATGATCAGTGGACATTCCATGAATCAAATGGTAGTGAAGAAGCTTTTTTAGAAGTGAAACGTGTTTTTTCACAACTTTTAGAGGTTGCAAAAGAATCTAATACTTATCTTGCCATTGAACCGGCGTATCAACATGTGATTTCAACTCCACGTCGTTTAAAACGTTTAATTGATGAATTGAATCATCCAAATACCGTGGTAACGTTTGACTTATTCAATTTATTGTCGAATGAGAATTATAAAAATCAACATCGATTAATTGATGAAATGGTTGAATTATTTCATGATAAGATTCGAATTGTTCATGCCAAAGATTTTATGGTCGAAAATCAACAAATAAGACAGGTAGCACCAGGAAAAGGATTACTCGATTATAAATATCTTCTTTCAAAATTAGAAGAATTAGATCAAGAACCAACGATTATTTTTGAAGGAGTCGTGGGTGAAGATATTTCTTATAGTCAACAGTATTTATTGGAGCTCCTTCAGTCTTAAATATTATTAAAGGACGTAGGAGAGTTTATGAAAATAAATCGAACAGCTAAACGAACCATTGAAATACTTGAATTAATTGCGTCATCCTCTGAAGAGTTGACATTAAATGATATAGCAACACGCCTTGAAATGCCAAAAACAAGTGCCTTTGATATTTTAGAAACATTAGTTGAGTTAAACATGCTATATATTAAAGAACATCGTTTAAAAACTTATGCCATTGGTGTCAAAGCATACGCCATTGGAATTGCTTATTCGAAGACTTCATTACTTTTAAACTCAGCGAATCCAATCTTAAGACAATTAAGCTTACAGACAGGACATACCGCTTTTATTGCAAAAGAGAATAATGGTAAATTAATATTTACGCTGAAACATGAGCCAACTAAGCGAATCATTGCAACGCCAGAGATTGGGGATGAAACTTATTTACATTCAACGGCCATTGGAAAAGCAATTTTAGCGTTTTCACCTCATCATGAGGAATTAATCAGGAAATTACAATTACTACCTTTAACTGAGCATACCATTACATCTAAGGTTGCTTTAAAAAGTGAACTTCAGCAAGTTAAAGTTAAAGGGTATGCAATTTCATGCCGTGAACATGAGGAGCATACGATGGCGATTGCTGCACCAATCTTTGATTATAATGGCGTGGTGTCATCTTCAATCGGAATCGTTAGCCTGTATAAAGAGGGTTACGATGTTGAACAAGATGCACAACTTGTAAAAGAAGCTGCTTATAAAATATCAAGGCTACTTGGCTATCAGGGATAATTTTATCAAAAAGGGGAATTAAAAATGAAATTAGAAACTCGTTATTCAAATCATCCAAATGATGTAAAACATTATACAACAGAAGAATTACGTGAACATTTCTTAATTGAAAAGGTATTCGTTGCGGATGAAGTCCAGTTAACTTATTCTCACAACGATCGTATCATTGCTGGTGGGATCATGCCTGTTGAGCAGCAATTAACACTAGTAGCTGGAAAAGAAATGGGAGTTGATTCATTCTTTGAACGTCGTGAAGGTGGAATTATCAACATTGGGGGATCTGGACGTATTGTCATCGATGGCGAAGTATTTGAATTAAATTATCAAGATGGACTATATATTGGGCTAGGGGTTAAAGAGATTACATTTGAGTCAATTAATCAAGAGCAACCCGCTAAGTTTTATTTTAATAGTGCACCGGCTCACCATCATTATCCTCATACTTTAATTACATTAGAAAAGGCGAATAAAGTACACTTAGGATCAGATGCTGAATCAAATAAACGTACGATTAATCAATATGTTCACCCAGCTGTTTGTCAATCTTGTCAGTTAGTAATGGGAATGACCATTTTAGCGCCAAATAATATGTGGAATACGATGCCATGTCATACGCATGAGCGTCGTATGGAAGTTTATTTTTACTTTGATTTAGATGAAAACAGCAATGTGTTCCATTTTATGGGACAGCCACAAGAAACACGTCACTTAGTCGTACGTAATGAACAAGCGGTTATTTCACCAAGTTGGTCAATTCACTCTGGCGTTGGAACAAGCCGTTATACATTCATCTGGGGAATGTGTGGAGAAAATATCACATTTGATGACATGGATCATGTTGCTATGAAAGATTTAAAATAATAAACAGGATAAATGAGGTGCCTTATGAAAAAATTCGAAGTAATCAAATCGTTAACAGATACAGGGGTAGTTGCCGTGGTTCGTGCAGAAAATGCACAACAAGGAATTGAAATTTCAAAAGCATGTTTAGCAGGTGGAATTAATGCCATCGAATTAACTTTCACAGTTCCAAATGCAGATGAAGTCATTAAAACATTAGTTAAAGAATTTGGAGATGAGATGTTAATCGGAGCGGGGACGGTTCTAGATAGTGAAACAGCTCGTATTGCAATTTTAGCAGGATCAAAATATATCGTATCTCCAGGGTTCGATTTAGAAACAGCTAAATTATGTAACAGATATCAAGTTCCTTACATGGCTGGATGTATGACAATTACTGAAATCATTACAGCTATGGAAGCTGGAGTAGATATTGTTAAAGTATTCCCAGGAAGTGCTTATGGACCAGACTTTGTTAAAGCAGTTAAAGGACCACTTCCACAAGCAAACATTATGCCAACAGGTGGAGTGAGCTTAGATAATGTTGATCGTTGGATTAAAAATGGTTGTGTAGCAGTTGGAGTAGGTAGCGACTTAACAGCACCAGCTAAACATGGTGATTATGCAGGTGTAACAGAGCTTGCTAAACAATTCGTTCAAAAAGTAGCTGAAGCTCGTCGATAATAGGGGGATATCATGAAAAAGTTTGTAACCTTAGGGGAGATTATGCAACGTTTAACCCCTCCAAACCATGATAAATTAGAACAATGCACTTCATTGAATGTGACTTATGGTGGAAGTGAAGCAAATATTGCGATTGCTTTAGCGAATTTTGGACATGATGTAAGGTTCGCTACAAAGCTTCCAAATAATCCATTAGGAGTGGCAGCATACCGCTCGCTTCGTCAGTATGGAATTGATTTATCACCTACGATTATGGGTGGTGATATTTTAGGAACCTATTATGTTGAAGTTGGGCACTCCATTCGTTCTTCAAATGTCGTGTACAATCGTAAACACTCAGCGATTGCGAATATCAAATATGATGAATTAAGTCTCACTGACATTTTAAAGGATCGCACACACTTACACGTCAGTGGAATTACACTTGCACTTGGGGAAGACCTTAAAAATTTCACTATTGATTTAGTAAAGAAAGCATTTGATTTAGGACTGATCATTAGTTTTGATTTTAATTACCGTGCTAAACTATGGACAGTTGAAGAAGCTGCTCAAGCGATTCGTCAAGTGTTGCCATATGTTCATATCGTGTTTGCAAGTTTATACGATATTGAAACCATTGGTGGATATACAACCGGTGAAGAATATGCGACGGTTGAAGCGCACCGCCAAGGTGTTTTCACACACTTTATGAATCATTCAAACTGTAAATGTATTTTTGGAACCATGCGTGAGCAGCATTCAACTCATCAAAATAGTTTAAGTGCGTATTGTTACACAGCTGAGGGGCTTGTACACTATACGAAAAAATATACCTTTGAAATTGTGGATCGTGTTGGAGCAGGAGATGCTTTCGTTGCAGGGTTAATGAATGTTTTAAATTTAGAAGAGCAAAACTATGTTGAAGCGGTTGAGTATGGATTAGCAAGTGGTGTTTTAAAACATACGATTAATGGTGATGTTTTAATTGCCAATGACAGTGATATTAAAGATCTGTGTAATGGATCAGTTGGAATGAAACGATAATTATAAAAGGAAAAGGGGAAAAGTCATGATTTTAGAACAATTCAATTTATCAGGTAAAGTAGCAATCGTAACAGGAGCAGGAGTAGGGTTAGGACGTGGAATGGCTTTAGGATTAGCAGAAGCAGGAGCTGATATTGTAGCAGTTGGGTTAGGAGCTTTAGATGAAGTTAAAGAAGCAATTGAAGCAACAGGTCGTCGTTGTTTACCTATTCAAGCAAACTTAATGTCAATTGATCCAGTTCAAGGAATTATTGATGCAGCGGTAGCTGAATTTGGACATGTTGATATCTTAGTTAACAACGCTGGGATTATTCGTCGTGAAGATGCAGTTGATTTCTCAGAACAAAACTGGGATGATGTGATGAATATCAACTTAAAAACAGTCTTCTTCTTCTGCCAAGCTATGGCAAACCAATTTATTAAACAACAAACGGGTGGAAAAATCATTAACATTGCCTCAATGTTATCATTCCAAGGTGGAATTCGTGTTCCTTCTTATACAGCAAGTAAATCAGGAATCAAAGGAATCACAATGGCCATGGCAAATGAATGGGCTAAATACGGAATCAATATTAATGCAATTGCACCAGGATATATGGCAACTGATAATACAGCACAATTACGTGCTGATGAAAAACGAAGTACAGAAATTTTAGATCGTATTCCTGCTGATCGTTGGGGAACACCTGAAGACTTAAAAGGACCAGTTGTATTCTTGGCAAGCTCAGCAAGTGACTATATCAATGGATATACAATCGCTGTTGATGGTGGATGGTTAGCACGATAATTTATAATAAGCAAAAGGGCACGCCAAGCGTGCTCTTTTTAATGAAACCATCATATGTTGAAATGTCGTATTTTATTTTAAAATAGGTGGCATTAGCTCGTATAATTTGATGAAGAATCACTTTATAATAGCTCATGAATATCAGGTTTTAGGACTCGAGGTGGGTGTAAGTGAAGGATATGAAACGATTAAAAAAAGAAATCATGCTACTCGGAATTCCCATTTTGATTGAACAGATTTTAACCACTACGATGGGAATGATGAACACCATGCTTTCTTCTAATTTAAAAGGTCAAGAAGGAATTAATGTTGTGTCAGCGATTTCAATGATTGACTCGTTTAGTTACTTGTTTATTTCTGTATTTACAGCATTAGCGATTGGGGGAACTGTTGTTGTTGCACAGTATATGGGGCGAGGAGATTGTCAAAAAGCAAATGAAGCAGCAAAACAAGGGGTAATGTCTGCAACTTTCATTTCAATTTTGATTACCATATTCTTATTTATATTTAATGCGCCACTCATTAGGTTGATTTATAACAGTGTTGAACCACAGGTTATGGAATATGGAATTAAATATTTTGGAATTGTCTTATTAAGTTTCCCATTTATGGCAATTACCTTAATTGCTAATGGAGTATTACGTGGGGCAGGAGATACAAAAACTGCTGCTATTAGCAATGTTATTGCTAACATTTTTAATATTGGATTAACCTATTTATTTCTATATGTCTTTGAATGGGGAATTATCGGTGCAGCTCTTGGAATTTCGCTTGCCCGTGCTATCGGGGCTAGTTATGTCCTATGGATCTTAATGAGTGGGAAAAAGGTGCTCAAACTAGAGAAACTGCATCACTATAAACCAAATTTTAAATTTTTAAGGCAAATTTTTTATGTTGGGGTGCCAGCAGGAGTTGAATCCATTATTTTTCATTTAGGAAAGCTACTGACACAAGTGTTTATTGGGGGAATGGGAGCTATTGCCATGTCTTCGAATTCCATTGCAAATTCCATTATTAACTTAATCAATATTCCGGGGAATGCTCTAACTACTGTCTCGACAACGATTATTGGACAAGAAATTGGGCGAGCGGAATATGATGAGGCTCGAAAAAGTTTAAGCTATATTACCCGCTTCGCCACCATATGTCTTGTTATTTTAGGTGCTTTATCGATTCCAACCGCGTGGTATCTTGTCGCGCTCTACACTGATCATGAAGCTGTGATGGATTATGCAACTAAATTAATTCAACTTAATGCCTTAGCGACACCGATTTGGGCCTTTTCATTTGTTTTACCAGGGGGGCTAAAAGGAGCAGGAGATGGAAAGTATACAATGAAAACAGCGATTACCGGTATGTGGGTCTTCCGCGTAGGACTTGGATATTTATTCGGTGTTGTCTTAAAATGGGGCGTATACGGTATCTTCATTGCCATGTTTGTCGATTGGGCAGTAAGAGGAACGCTATATATGATTCGCCTTCGTGGAGACAAATGGTTATCTCATCGATTGACAGATGATGAAGAAACAAAAGAAAAACTAAAAATTCAGGCTACTTAGACAAATAATATAAAAAAGACTATCAATCAAGATAAAATGTTATCGGTTTGATAGTTTTTTTGTTGGAAAAATAATAAAATAGACGGAGAGATTGTTTTCAAAGAAAATCAACCTTTAACTCAATAAATAAAACACTTATTTCAATTTCATGAGATAATAGGAAAGCTGTTGACGGACAGATTGTTATAATCTGAGGGATCGAAAGAAGGAATGGACATTTCTTTTACTAGAAAAAGAGAGAGATCAAAAATTATGGAAGGAGTTGAAGCAATGAAACTACTAGTAACAGGTGGAGCAGGTTTTATTGGCTCAAACTTTATTAATTATAGATTGAAAAAATATCCAAAAGACACTGTTGTGAATTTAGATGCTTTAACGTATGCAGGTAATTTGGAAAATTGCCAGAAGTTTGAAAGCAATCTAAATTACCAATTTGTAAAAGGCGATATTACCGATCGAGAGTTTATTTTTTCATTATTTGAAAAAGAGCAATTTGATGTGGTGGTAAACTTTGCGGCTGAGTCTCATGTCGATCGTTCGATTACACAACCGGACCTCTTTTTAAAAACGAATATTTTAGGAACACAAGTGTTGATGGATGCAAGTCGGGAGTATAAGGTTAGTCGATTTCATCAAGTTTCAACAGATGAAGTATACGGAGATCTCCCACTTGATCGACCAGATTTGCTTTTTACAGAATCATCTCCACTTCATACGTCAAGTCCTTATTCTGCTTCTAAAGCATCAGCTGATTTACTTGTACTCGCTTACTACCGGACATTTGGTTTACCAGTGACGATTTCCCGCTGCTCAAATAATTATGGACCCTATCAGTTTCCTGAAAAGCTCATCCCATTAATGATTCGCTGTGGGCTTAAAGGAGAGAAATTACCTGTTTATGGAACGGGGTGTCAGGTCCGTGATTGGTTACATGTTGAGGATCATTGTCAGGCCATTGATTTAATTTTACAAAAGGGGCGTTTGGGTGAAGTCTATAATGTTGGTGGGCATAATGAACGAACAAATTTAGAAGTGGTGATGACGATTATGCGGGCATTGAATATTTCAGAGAATCAATTATCATTTGTTGAAGATCGATTGGGACATGATCAACGTTATGCGATTGATCCAACGAAAATTCAGACTGAACTTGGTTGGTATCCCGTTCATTCATTTGATGATGGGATTCAAGAAACGATTGAGTGGTATTTATCTCATCAGGATTGGTGTGATCACATTGAACGTGGTGAGTATCAAAAGTATGGTAATTTTAAATGATAATTGTAGTAACAGGTGTAAATAGGTAACGAAATTATTCATTGTTTAACATATTCAGTAGTAAACAAAGCAGAAGAAACCGAATATTACTTTAAAGTAATTTGAAATGCCACAAGAATCAGATTCATGTGTACGGCGCTAATAAATTAAAAGAGGAACCAGATGTTCAAGAGATATTAGATAAATTCGGTATTATCTGCATTTCATGGGTTTTTAGTAAGAGTGGGAATAATCTTATAAAAACAATATTGCGATTGATATGAGTTTCCCGCTCAAATAGTTGAACTAACTGAAGTCAGTGCTAGTTTATTAAAAATTTCAACAACCGAATAGGGGGCAAAAGTCAAGAGGCCACTCAATAGCCGATTGAGTAAAACTAAACTAATTGAAGCGGGTTTTTCCCTGTCACCGTTACGGTCAGAGTCTCTTAACGAATATTTAAAAAGCCTTTAGGTTTTCATAAGACCTAAAGGCTTTTGTTTTATTTTGCTAAAACAACTAATTCAATTGAATCAACTGTTAATTCATTGACTGAGTTTTGTTCCGTTAGGACACCAGCCTGATTGGCAATTAATTGATAATCATCTTTTAGTTTGATATCAATTGAGGTATGTGTTGGGTTCATGAATACTTTAATTTCTTCATATGGTCCATAAGCTTGTACATTAGAAATCGTGTATTCAATCACACGATTTTCAAGACTACGTACAGTCACGTGTTTTTTTATTTCTTCTGCTGTGTTTAAGCGAAGAGCTTTTAATTCTTTACGTAATTTGATGAATCCTTTTACGAATTCGACTGTTTCAATGTATTCGTCTTTGCGGTCCCAATCTAGTTTATTCACACTATCAGGTGACGTATAAGAATTATGGTCTCCGTCTTTTGTACGGTTAAATTCTTGACCGGCATGTAAGAAGGCAATCCCTTGAGAGACTAAGATTAAAGCGGTAATCATTTTTTGACGTTTTAATCGAGTTTCTAATGATTCGCATTTATTTGATAACATAATTTTATCAAATAGTGTCATGTTATCATGACACTCAACGTAGTTTAACGTCATGGTTGGTTCTTTAAAGACTGGTTTTGTTCCAATAGAAGTGCATGATCCCGCTATGACGTTCATCGCACGATTAATTTCTCCTGTGTATCCAAGACCGTATCCAATATCAGACATTTCTGTTTCAAAAGGTGATCCTTTAATTCCACGTCCGAATTGGTCATTAAAGTGCGCAATTTTTGGCATTTTTTCATTATTGAACATCATCGCTTTTAATTCATCATCCATTAATGTTGGCATATTCCATCCTTCACCATATACCATGACAGATGAATCAATCGCCTGGCATTCTTCTGTTAGTTGGTTCATCGTATCGATATCCAAAATTCCCATTAAGTCAAAGCGGAATCCGTCAAATCCATAATCACGAATCCACATTTTTGTTGAGTCAATAATGAATTTACGGCACATTGGACGTAACGAGTCAACGTCATTTCCGCACCATGAACCATTTGAAACTTCACCATTTTCACCTAGGCGGAAGTAGTAGTTAGGCACAATATTTTCAAAGGCTGATGATCCGGCATCAAACATATGATTGTAAACAACATCCATTGTGACACGGAATCCTTTTTCATGAAGTTTAGCAATCATTTGTTTCATTTCAATGATGCGTGAATAAGGATTTAAAACATCTGTTGCGTAAGAACCTTCTGGGACGTTGTATTGAACTGGATCATACCCCCAGTTATAAGTTTCGAATTGATTTAATTCATCGACTGATCCAAAATCGTAAGTCGGTAATAACTGAATATGTGTAACACCTAAGTCAACTAAATAATCAAGACCGGTTAAAGTCCCACGGCTTGTGCGAGTTCCTTCCTCAACAACTCCTAAGAATTTACCCACATTTTTAATTCCTGAATTTTTATGAACTGAGAAGTCACGAACGTGCATTTCATAAATAATTGCATCGGTATATGACTGTACTTTTGGTGCCATCTCGCGATTAGAGTCAATTTTAATTTTTTCAGGATCGACGATCACTGTACGTTTATGATTTGGAGTTGACGCAATGGCATATGGATCAGTTGCCTCATTCCATGTTCCATTAACTTTAACGAGGTAAACATATGAGGCTAATTCTAAGTCACCTTTAACGGTTGCAGTCCATACTCCATTTTCTTCACGTGATAAATCATAAGTTTGATAATCACCCTTAACTTTGATATCCACTTTTACACGATTTGCAATCGGTGCCCATACTTTAAAGATTGTCGCTTCTTTTGTGTATGTTGTTCCTAAATCATCACCCGCGTAGTAGAATTCTTCATCGAATTCTTTTGTACGGACGACATATCCAAATTGTAAAGGCGTTTGTAAATTATGGTCATCTGCCACACGATACTCTCCACCAAATGTTAAGCTTGGAGATTTTAATAAGTATTTAACGTAATCTCCATCTTCAACTTTTTCAAGGATTTCTAATTCAACTGAGGCTGAATTTTCATCTTTTAAACGGAAAGTAGAGCTTTCCCCATTATAAAACGTCTTTTTTAAATAAACGGTAATTGTTTCATATTGATCCACATAAGCTTCGAATGTTTGCATCTTTCTCATGTCTAAATCCCCCTTATCATACTGTTGTTTTCATTATAGCGAAGAAAATCAGGATAAGAAAGGGCTTTTAAGAGTGTAACCCATTACACGTTGAATCGTTTCAATACAACTTTTTATAAATTAAGGTTATAAGGGTGAAAAAACGAGACATACTAAAAATAGGTATATCATAAGGAGTGTCTTTTCTATGAAAAAGTTATTGTATATTGTTGCAAGTTCGAAGCCGGAATCTTTATCGAGTTGTCAACGAGGTGCACGTATTTTCTTAAATTGTTTTTTAGAGCAGCATCCTGAGTATGTGATTGAAGAAATTAATGTTTTTCATGATGCTATTCCACAACCAAATGATCACCATTTTTTATCACGCGCTACCCTTGTTAATGGCGACCGATTTAGACAGTTAAGTGAGCAAGATCAAAACATTGTCAATCGGATGCAACAACTGTGTGACCAATTTAAGAGTGCCGATCGCTATGTCATTGCAGCACCGATGTGGACGTTATCATTCCCTTATAAATTAAAGCAATACCTAGATTGTTTGATTTTAAATGACCAAACGATTTCTATTTCTCCTAAAGGGGTAAAAGGCCTACTTCATACTAAAAAACGAAAGGCAATTTATATTCAATCATCTGCTGATATTTACCCATTTAAAAGTATGAGTATTCCGTTCGTTGGAACTCGTGTCAATCATGGAATTACGTATCTTTATGATGTTTTTCGTTTTTTAGGAATTGAGTGTATTGAACCGTTACTCATTCAGGGAACTGAAATTGATGATAGTGGCATTGAACTTGCGTTAGCAAAAGCAAGTGGTGAAGTGGCACATCGATGTGAGGCGTTTAAATAAGAAGGAGGATTTTTGATGTCATCATTTTTAGAAAAAATGTTTGTGATAGAAGGGATTATTTTTGGGGTTCTTGGAATCTTGTTCTTTATCTTCCCAATAGAAACGATTATGAGTATGAGCACGATTATTGCCGTACTATTTGTAATTGTGGGCATTTCAACGATTATTCGGACAAGTGGACGGGAAGAAAGATGGTTCTTTATTTTTAATGGAATCATTAATATCTTATTTGGCTTAGTTTTATGGCTCTATCCCTTATCAACGATTAATATTTTAATTTTCTCTTACGGAATTTGGGTCTTAGTTCGTGGTATTTATTTGTTATTGATGTCATTGACTAGAGGATATTTTGGGTTAAATGCTTATACAGTTTATAATGTGATTTTAATTTTATTTGGTGTCATTGTGGTCTTTCAACCGTTCACAGTACTAATGACAGCACCGTATTTGATTGGAACGGCTCTTATTGTCACAGCGGTTGGTGAAATTTATCTAGGAATAAAACTTAAAGATACGTTTTAAAAGCTTCTATTTGGAAGCTTTTTTTCTTTCTATATTATATAAGGATATTGTTTGTTTTGTTATTTAGGATTTAAGGTGCATTTTTAAACCGTTCTTTCTCATATTTCAAGAGGTGACCCATCTCTGTTTTTATTGTATAATAAGTCCATCAAATAAAACGAGGTGGAAGTATGATTATTGATTCGCATGCTCATATAGGGGAAATGTTAAATTTTAAGCTCTCAGAAACCGTATTACTAGATTCAATGGAACGATATGCGATTGATTTTTGCTTAGTTTCGAATGTTGAATCTTCAGAAGTTGATCATGAACAAGTACTCATTCCAAGTTGCTCTCAACATTCACAACTAAAGAGTAATGAGAGAGTATTGAAGTTTGTAAAGCAGCATCCCAATCGATTAGGTGCTTTAATCTGGGTGAAACCGTTGCTTGAAGCGGTTGATGCCTCTTTAGAGGCATTGATTGAAGAAAATCGAGCGGTTATCTATGGTTTAAAAGTTCATCCTTATCATTCAAGGGTGGCATTTGATGATAAACGGATGATTCCTTATTTTGAGTTGGCACGAAAATATCAGCTTCCAATTGTGACTCATACCGCAAACGATCCGTATTCAACACCGTTACATGTTTATGAGGTAGCCAAGCGATATCCTGATTTGAATTTTGTGATGGTGCATTTAGGGCTCGGAACGGATCATGAATTAGCGATTAAACTGATTTCAAAGTTACCGAATCTTTATGGTGATACAACTTGGGTTAATGCAAAAGATACCCTTAAAGCCATCAAAGTTTGTGGAGTGGATAAAATCATGTTCGGAAGTGATAATCCGATTGATGGATTGGAGACTCTTGGAAAGCGTATTTATCAAGATTATTTTTATGACCTGAAAAATTCTTTAAGTCATACGGATTACGAAAAATTAATGGGGTTAAATGCCAAACAAATTTTTAAGATTAAATCATTCTAAATGATGAGTGGTTATTTGTGGTATTTTATTTTTTATTATCCAAAAATTTTTAAGTTGTGATATGATTAAATGTGGAATAAACAGGAGAATGGTGAGTAGAATGGAGATAGTTTTATCACAAAATAGAGCCGTCGGCGAATCTCAAAAAGTACACTTTATTCGTCACTTTTTAAATTTAAAAGCAAGCAGTAGTCACTACACTGCGATTTCATATGAAAGAGACATTTTGGATTTTTTTCAAGTTGATTATATTGAACAGATTCAATTAGAACAAATCATAGCAGTTAATATGTTTGATGTCGAACATTATTTACTTGATTTAAAAGGAAAAGGATGTGCTTCTGCTACGATCAATCGCAAGGTCTCTTCACTGAGCTCTTTGTATAAGTGGCTATTAAAATATCAAGATAATCGAACGGGAAAATCATTACTTTATTTTAACCCGTTTGGAAATTTGAAAGATGAAAAGCCAAAGGTGAATAATAAGGAAACAGAGTTTTTAACTCAGGATGAGTGTCAACGACTGATCTCAATCTTTGATACAAGAAAAATTGTGGAACTTCGTAATAAAACCATTATCGTCTTAGCACTTACGACTGCACTTCGTAAATCTGAAATGATTAATATTAAATTAAAAGATATTACGACATATGGTGAGTATGATGTCATTCATGTCATGCGAAAAGGAAATAAAAAAGATATGGTAAAAATTCAGTCGAGTCTGAAGCGGTTGATTGAAGAATATATCGAGCGCACTAATCGTGATATGATCCAGGATGCAGAATCATATTTATTTATTGGCCACTCTCGTAATAAAAGGAATAATGAGAAACTTGATCCAAGCTCTTTGAATTATATGTTGAAATCAACTTGTAAAAAGGCTGGGATAGATAAACATTTAAAAGTTCATTCAACTCGGCATACGGCAATTACCCTTGCTATTACAGGTGGGGCAAGTATTGAAAAAGTTCGAGATTTTGCGGCTCATCAAAATATAGCGACAACCAATCGATACGTCCATTCGATAGATAAATTAAAAGATAATGCAGGGGACTATATTCATATTGATGATTTATTTTAATTTTTACAATGAAAATAAGGTTCGATAAAATTTATGTTGTAGTCCTTTTATCTTATAGGCTCGTAGCAAATAGACGAATTTGAAGTTTATTTGCTACGAGTTTTTTTACTTCAAATAGGTTCTTCGAATATAGGAAATTAGCTTAAAAAAAAAAAATCTTAAAGTAAATGATTATGTCTATACACCAGATAGTTTCTTTGAATATAGTATCTTAGCTTATGAATCTAAGCTTGAAAGTAAAAATTTAAAACGAGGTGTTACAATGCCAAATTACTTTATTGTTCAAACAGGAAATGATGGAATGGATCGCGATTGTCATGAACACAATCATCATGATCGCGATTGTCATTGCCGCTGTAAACACGAATCACAAGAACCAACTAGAAACTGTGAATGTCAATCTTCAGGAGAGTTATTAGATAATCCAGGATTTGAATCTTTTACAGCAGCAGAGGTTCCAACTGATTGGACTGTTACTGGTACAACTGCTAGCCAAATTTCCCAGGGGCGAGTTCACTCAGGACAATCAGCTGTTAGATTATCAGGTAATACTACTTTAACACAGACAGTAGACGTTTCTGATGATAGTCGATGTTACTATGAGTTTTCATTCTTTGCTAACGCTCAGGGGACTGGCGGACCACTAACTGCTACTGTAACTTTTTTACCTTCTAATGTAGTTGGGTTAACAATTCCGATAAGAAGTGGGGATCTTCCAACAGGTGAAAGTATTTTCTCATATTATCGTGGTATTACTTCGCAAGCACCCGCTGGCACTGAACAAATAGAAGTGAGATTCGTATATGGTAATGCCGGCATCGAGGCAGTAAATATAGACGATGTTTCTTTATCAGTCGATTAAAAATCTTAAGTTATCAAAATAGGTTCTCTTATTAAAAACATGATATAAGCGCCATTTAGTAAAGATAATTTCTGTATTCAACAGGAATTATCTTTTTTTCATGTTAGAGGATAATAAAAAAGAATAAGTCATTCTTCAAATGAATAAAGTTGTTAACAGAAAGCTAAGTGAGAGATAAACTCTTAGATGAGCGCTACCTTTAAGTAAAAGATATTGTGTAGATTATATGATCTATCAACTCTTAGATTTATTCATTTATGTTGTCATTTTTTTATAAATCAGTTCGACTTTGATAGGTTTTAACATAAGCTTAAGTATAAGTCTTATGAAATAGGAGAGAATGGGATGAATAAGAAATTTATTTTTACTTTTTTTAATGTGGTTAGTTATGTATTTTTATTAGTTTGTTCTTTTTTTATTAATGGAAAAACAGCCTTCAGTGTAGCGGGAGCTCAACCGCTTATTACCCCAGCACCTTACGCGTTTTTGATTTGGATTATCATCTATTTATTATTTGGGATTTGGATTATAAGATTTGGCTTTAAGTCTACTGAATACGATGTTGCATATCAAAAAGTGAGTCGCTTTATCCCGTTAGTATTTTGCTTTGCTGGAGGATCGTTGTTGGTTGGTCAACCAATTGCAGTTTTTTGTATCATAGGTTCTTTATTAATGACTGTATTCAGTTATATCTCTTGCCGACATGCCACTAGTAAATCATCTTTTTTTAGAGTGCCATTATCCGTTTATTTAAGTTGGATTTCAATTGCTAGTTTGATTGAAACTTTGATTGTGTTAAAGAGTCGTTGGGGTGTTGAATTATTCGGATTATCTGAGACGTTTTGGACAATTTTTCTTTTAATGTTTATTGGATTTATCGCAATTACTATTTTGTCAACACAACAGGACTTTATTTATCCGTCTGTCATTATTTGGGCATCGATTGGGATTGCAATGAATCATTTGAATCATGCGTCAATTTTTATAACGTGTTGTGGCGTTATCTTATTAATTGGTCTGATGATGGATTATATGAAGCGAATCACAGAAAAATAGAGAAAACGTTTTAATTTATTGAAATATTCCTCTTTCGTTTTGAATAGGATGTATTAGAAGGGATTTAGGAATAAGGGTGATGTGTGTGATGATTGGCCAGGAGATTTTTTTTATGGCATTAGAGGAAATCAAACAGGAATATCCTAAATATGAATTTATGGTTAGCCGTGATGTCACTTGGATTTTACAAAAAAAGATGAAGCGTTTAATCGAAGAAAAGGGACTTCCTTTTGAATTGTATCAAGATTATCCTCTTGAAAAGGGATGTTATGAACACAAAGAGAATGAATTAGTTTTGGTGACTCAAGGAACTAATTACAAAGAATTATTTAGTGGGAGAGCTCAGGCGGAGTTAGTGATTCGTATCTTATTAGAACCATCAAAATTACGTCAAGATGTATGCTCACACCATTTACCTCGTGTATTGGTTACGCAACTGACAGAGAATATTAGAAAAGTTCAGAGTTTAGTTCACTCAGGAAAAACGAAAGAAGGGATTTCTTTATTGATTGACGAGTATTCAAGACACCGCCATCAAGTGATTCAGGATAAAGACGTTGTTTGGGAATCATGGGGAGATTATGATGATTCAGGATTTAATATTTCAGTTCTGGTTGCTACTTTTTAAAGGGGGGACGAGGAGATGGAGCGGCATTTTAAAATTATTGATCATTACTATCCTCATGATGAAATTTGGATTGTTAATGAAAGTAAATTAAAAGCAGATTTTAGATATCTTAAAGCAGCTAATCTTGAAGAATTGTTAGCACAAATGAGAGAACAAGGGTATGATGTTTTAGAATTTAATCTTCCTAAGAATTATTAGAAGAAAAAGGAGACGCTTTTTTATAAGGGTCTCCTTTTTAGCTTACTGTTCAAAAATGTGACTGCTTGAAGTAGGAGGGGCGATAGAGAATTAGGATTTTTTTATAGGTCGGAAGTTCTAACTTATTTTTGCATAGAAGTGATACGCCCGGGGCTGTGAAGATTTTGAGTGAGATTGCTTCTTTTTGCTCAAAAGAAGACAATGTTTATCTTGAGCGCTTAAGGGAATAGCTAGGAGTTTTCGATTTGTTTTTACAATCAGATTTGGGACTATCTACGGTATTCTCACGTCACTTATGTAGTTATTCATCCTTTTCTTTTGTTTTTTTTAGCGTCGAACACTAACTCGTTTTTATTCTAAATGAATTTTAATTGTTTTATAACGCATCTATTTTCTTTGTTATTAGGATTCACGTGTGACAGTAATTCTAAATGAGTAGCTTAGCTTCTTGTATCCCAACATAACAAGCTTTTATTCAGCAAGTATTTTGAGTGTATCTTTATGATTTTATGAGTTAAATAACACGTCGCTTCGAAATTCTATTTTTGCAATTTTCATCATCATGATTGGAATTGTTTAGTCGTTTTTTCTCCAATGTTAACATAGGACTTAAACTATCACTATTTGACTGCATTTTTTATCCCTCATGCTATTTCTTTATAAGTAAATAATAAATTTCCATATTTTAACTCATCTCTTCGCTTTTTTCTTGTTCTTCTTTTGTGGTCTCTTTATTTTTTTCTTTCATCCCTTTTTCTGTTTTTATTTTTTTTGCTATTTTTTTATATTCAATATAATAAAAGTTATATTGAATATAAACTTATCGTAGTTTTTGTGTATACTTTCGTATACTATTGTAAACACGTTATTTACGTCGGTGTATGAGTTTGTATACTTATGTATACTTTTGTGCACATGGAATAGGGGTGGTAGCAAAAAATAAAAAAATAGGGTATAATAAAGAAAAAAGTGCGATGGAAAAAGGTGAAGATAGATGGCAGATGCAGTATTAAGTGTGCGAATTGATGAGGAATTAAAGCAGAAGTTTCTCGTTTTAGCGCAAGAAAATGGGATTAATAACAAAGAATTAATGGAAGTCATGGTGTCACAGTTTGAGTTAGCGCAAATTGGAGATGGATCCACTCAGTTTAATCAAGACTTAGAAGAATTACAACGAATTACAAAACGTATGAATGATATTTATATTAATATGTTTGAGCGAACTCAAGTGCGTGAATTAGAGATTAAAAATAAGGAATCAATCTTAAGACATAAACAAGAGGAAGAAATTGCGGCTCTAAACGAAAAATTGGAGATTATAGAGCAAAAAGATAAAGAATTACAGGGTTTAAAGGATAAACTCAAGAAGATGTCTCAGGATTTTGGTGTCTTAAAAGAGGAGCAAGAGAATATTCGTGAGTTAAATCAGTTATTAAAAGATAAAAATAGTCAGTTAGAGAAAGTATTTGCTGATTCGCAAGCTAAAATAGAAGCGGCAAATCAGGTGCTTGAGGAGTCGGTGAAGTTAAAGGCGTTGGTTCAGGATCAAGAAGCGTTAATTAAACGCCAAGAATTCCAGTTACAAAAAGAGATAGAAGAACAACAAAATTTGAAAGTGAAGATGGAAGAAGAGAAAAGAATAGCAATCCAAACGCTTCAACAGGAGTTTGAATTCGAGAGACGAAATCATCAGTTAGCCTTGAGTGAAATGCAATTGGAAATGAAGAAGCAGGCTGCTATAGAACTTGAAGAAGTGAATGAAAAGGCACGAAAGCAAATTGAAGAGTTATCAAAAGAAAAACAGGATTTAGTAGAAGTTTTAAAACAAAAAAATGCCAGCCTAGACTAGTTTGATATCAGCACTAGTGATAGAAGAAAATGAACGAATTAATGTATTTGTCACTTTATGTGATGAACAAATGTATGTTGTAAAGAGGGTTGGCCTGTGTAAATCACCGCTTAAATAGCAGTGATTTTTTTGTTTACGTATAGTGTTAGTTGTGAAAATTGAATACAACAAAAAGTTTAGTATTCTATTACTTGAGGTAAAAAGTGAGAAAAATATCAAAAAAAGTATTGATTTTATTAAATTTATATAATAAACTAATCGTAATTCAACTGAAAGTTGGATTTAATCGATGTATAAATGCTTTAAAAAACAATAATTGGTATCAAAATCACCGATTAGAAGGTATTTTTTAGGGTATTTATATTTTTTGTTTGTTGTTTAATTTATTGTTTTTTTGGAAAAAATATATTTTTTTACCCAAAAAGTTTATAAATACTAAACAAAACGTGTTATATTCTTAGATTTTTAATTGAAAGGAGGGAAAAAGGTGTTGCAACTAAGTGCAAAAGAATTGAGAGAGAACAGAGAATTGGCATTTCAAAAAACTCATCATCAAAAGTTGCCACTGCTTAACGCTCTTAAACAATATGGTGAGAAAGATATTGCTGCTTTTGATGTACCAGGACACAAGCGAGGCGTTGGGGTGAAAGTACTAAGAGACTATTTTGGAACGGAGCTGATGAAATTAGATGTCAATTCATTGCCACTTCTAGACAATGTCTCTAACCCAAAGGGGGTCATTGCCGCATCACAAGCTCTACTTGCTGATGCCTATCAATCAGATGCTGCTTTTTTTATGACAAATGGGACAACGTCTGCGATTCATTGCATGTTAATGTCTGTTTTAAAACCAGGTGATAAAGTCTTATTACCACGTAATATTCATAAGTCTGCACTTAACGGATTGATTTTGTGTGGTGCGATTCCTGTTTATTTACCGACTGAGTTTAGAAGTAAAGAAGGAATTTCAGCCAATGTGGATCCACAGGAGATAAAAAAAGCATTAATGAGCGATGAAGAAATTAAAGCCGTCTTTTTGCTCAATCCAACGTATTATGGATTTGTGACGGACTTGAAGACCATTATTACGATCAGTCATGAGCGAAATGTTTTAGTGTTAGTCGATGAAGCGCATGGTGCGCATTTTCCGTTTCACGAGGGATTGCCTCCATCAGCGATGGAGCTTGGGGCAGATATTTCCTGTGTCAGTCTCCATAAAACAGGTGGGGCACTCACACAGGCATCAGCCATGCTTGTCAATTCGAGTCGAGTGGATGTCATGAAAGTTCAACAAGTCATTAATATGCTCCAGTCCACATCCGCATCATACTTACTTATGGGAAGCTTAGATGGAGCGAGACAAAATTTAGTCTTACATGGCAACAAACGATTAAGTCATGTCATTAACTTAAGTCATTATGCGAGAGAACAACTCAATCAAATTCCAGGAATTCAAACCATTCAACCTCAGGATTCTAAACGTCCATTTGATGTGACCAAACTTGGAATCCATGTTGCCGGACTTGGGATGACTGGTTTTGAAGTATACGATTTGTTGTGGAAGGAATTTTCCATCCAACTTGAAATGGCGGATTTAAATAACGTCTTAGCTATTATTAGTTTAGGGGATT
Organism: uncultured Turicibacter sp.; assembly: GCF_938044715.1. Classification (NCBI taxonomy): domain Bacteria; kingdom Bacillati; phylum Bacillota; class Erysipelotrichia; order Erysipelotrichales; family Turicibacteraceae; genus Turicibacter; species uncultured Turicibacter sp. Next base: position 1,114 of record NZ_CALIOS010000042.1, on the reverse strand, counting down.
CTAAGCGAAATATTGAGCGTTTAATTGAAGCTTTTCGTTTGTTATCTAAACGTTATACGAAGGCTAAAACAAGTCATTTAATTCCTACTCGACAAATTGAACCAGAAGTTAAACTCTCACCTCGTGATGCTTATTTTAGCGAGAAAGAGTTAGTTCTTCTTGAAGAATCATCAGGGAAAATTTCGGGAGAATCTATTTTAGCCTATCCCCCAGGGGTTCCAATTATTGCACCAGGTGAACTAATTACAAATGAAGTCATTCGAACCTTAAAACAGTTAATGAAAAGTGGTGCTTTTTTAACGGATCAAACGGATAAAAATTTAGATCACATTTTAGTCATTAAATAAACAAAAAAGGAGTCCTAAAAGATGCATAAAGTTGAAACATTAGGTCGCCATATTTTAGTTGAATACTATAATTGCGATAAAGAAGTATTAAAGAATCCAATGTATATTGAAAAATCAATGAATGAGGCAGCCATTGAAGCAAAAGCAACGATTGTTGAATCGGTTTTCCATCATTTTAATCCATGGGGCGTAAGTGGTGCTGTTATCGTAGCAGAATCTCATTTAACGATTCATACTTGGCCGGAGTATGGATTTGCTTCAGCGGATTTCTTTACATGTGGCGATATTGATCCATGGAAGAGTTTTGAATATTTAGAAGACTTATTAAAAGCAGAATTTAGTGAATCAATTGAAATTCCAAGAGGATTAACCTCTAAAATTCAGAAACATAGTAAAGAAGATTTAGGATTAATTACACATAAACCAGTCGAACAAGCTGGATAGCGTCACAAAGATAAGGAGAGATCAAGATGGAGTTTTGGTATACAGAAGAATGGACAAATAAGGTACGTTTCTCAGTAAAGGTTGAGAAGCAATTATTTTCAAAGAAATCAGATTTTCAGCAAGTTGATGTATTTAAAAGTGAAGAACTCGGTACATTTTTAACGTTAGATGGATTAATGATGGTCAATGAGAAAGATGAATTTATTTATCATGACTGCATTGTACATACCCCAATGTGTGTGAATCCAGCCATTAAAAAGGTGCTAGTAATCGGCGGCGGTGACGGGGCCGAAACGCGACTTATCGCCGTCGCGCAGCTCCAG
>NZ_CALIOS010000041.1:0-28391 GCF_938044715.1 uncultured Turicibacter sp. | reverse complement strand
TCAGTTAGCCCTGATTTCCATTATGGCTCAAATTGGATGCTTTGTTCCGGCAAGTTCAGCCAATCTTCCAATTTTTGATCAAGTCTTTACACGTATTGGAGCAGCGGATGATTTAGTATCGGGTCATAGTACGTTCATGGTTGAGATGATGGAAACCAATTATGCATTGGAGCATGCGACAAAAGATAGTTTAATTTTATTAGATGAAATTGGACGTGGAACTGCTACGTTTGATGGAATGGCGCTTGCACAATCGATTATAGAATATGTACATGATAATATCGGTGCTAAAACCTTATTTTCGACACATTACCATGAGTTAACACAACTTGAACAGCAATGTCCTCATTTACAGAACCGCCATGTTCGTGCCGAAGAGCATCAAGGTCAGTTAATCTTCATGCATAAAGTAATGGAAGGGCCGTCGGATAAATCATACGGAATTCATGTTGCAGAAATTGCCAAACTTCCTTCCCCCTTAATAACACGTGCAAAAGAGTTATTAACAGCTCTTGAAGAAGATAAAGTGATGATTCAACCAGCTCCTGTTGTAAAAGAAGAACCAAAGGTTTTAGGAGGTAGTGGGCAGTTATCGTTATTTGAAGAGGCTAAACCAATTGTTAAAGAAGTCGTTAAAGTTGAAAAAAAGGTCGAGATTGTCAATCCATATGAGGATATTATTGAAGAATTACAGTCTATTGATTTATATCAGTTAACGCCAATGCAAGCGATGAATGCGATGTATGAGATTAAGGTTAAACTCAATAATCGAAAGTAGGTGACGTATGGGAAAAATTAGACGTATGAGTGAGCAACTTGCCAATATGATTGCAGCGGGGGAAGTAATTGAGCGCCCCGCTTCAGTTGTTAAAGAGTTGCTTGAGAATGCGATTGATGCTAATAGTACGAGTATTGAAATTCAATTACAGGACTCAGGTGTTCGTCAAATCAGAGTGATCGATAATGGGGAGGGAATGAGTGAGAGTGATGCTCTCCTTGCCTTTGAACGTCATGCGACGAGTAAGGTTAAAACCCAATATGATATTTTTAGAATTCAAACACTTGGGTTTCGTGGTGAGGCCCTTCCGTCAATTGCTTCGGTTTCAGATGTTCATGTGAAAACATCGGATGGTGCGTCTTCGGGTGTTCATTTAAATATTAAAGCAGGAGAAGTTTTAGTGAATGAGCCGGGTGTGATGCGTAAAGGAACGGAGATGGAAGTCAATCATTTATTTTTTAATACACCAGCTCGCTTAAAACATATTAAGTCATTGAATACAGAGCTTAGTCATATTACAGATTATTTAAATAAAATTGCACTCTCTCACCCTGAAATTGCATTCAAGCTTTTAAATAATCAACGTTTACTTTTTCAAACGAATGGACAAAATAATTTGCAAAGCGTGATTGCAAGTGTTTATGGTTTTGATGTAGCTAAAAAAATGATTCCATTTTCGGCGAAAAATGATGATTTTGAGATTTCTGGATTTTTAAGCGATCCGATTATTAATCGTGCTTCCCGTAATTATGTGACGATTATCGTGAATGGGCGCGCGATTCGTAATTATAATTTGATGCGTTCGATTATAGAGGCTTATCATACGTTACTGCCTAAAGATAAGTATCCGATTGTGGTGCTTAATTTAAAACTAGATCCCATTTTAGTGGATGTTAACGTTCATCCAGCAAAGCTTGAGGTCCGCTTTTCGCAGGAGGAATCACTTAAAACATTTATTTATCATGAACTTCGCAACGTGTTAAAGCAAGTAGAATATATTCCAGAAACACAAATTGAAGAGCCGAAGGTCGTGATGCCAAAGCCAATTCAGCAAACGTTAAGTTTAACGAAGGAGGCGAATTTTAAGCCGACGATTGCGGTTCAGATGGTTGATGAAAATCCTATTGAATTAAAAAAAGAGAGTGTTGACGTAAAAAAAGAGTCAGTTCATGTTGAAGAAGTGGCAGAACCGATGGTTTCACTTGAACAACCCGCTCAAGATTTTAAAGTGGTCGTTCCAACGAGACAAGCGATTCCGCAGTTAGAACTTCATTATATTGGGCAATTACACGGAACGTATTTATTGGCTCAAAATGAAGAAGGATTATTTATTGTCGATCAACATGCCGCAATGGAACGTATACAATATGAAAAAAATTATGCCTTACTTAAAGATGTGAAGGGTGATTGTATTGAACTCATTATTCCGATGGTGTTAAAATATTCGGCGAATGAATTATTGCTTTTAAAGGAGTCGTTACCTTCTTTAATGAAGTTTGGATTTGAGATTGAAGAGTTTGGCGGTCAATCACTTGTTGTTCGTACGATTCCCGTCTGGGTTCAAAATTTAGATGCTAAATTAATTGTAGAGACGATTTTACAGCAAATCATTTATGATAATAAAGTGGATATTGGTAAGTTACGCGAATCAGTGGCGATTATGATGAGTTGTAAAGGGTCGATTAAAGCGAATCAGTATATTAATGAGCATGAAATTAAACAGATGTTAGTTGATTTATGTTTATGTGATCAACCATATACGTGTCCACACGGACGTCCGATTATTGTAAAATTAACAAAATATGAAATTGAAAAATTGTTCAAGCGAGTCATGTAGGTGAAAAAAATGGATGTTATTTGTATTGTAGGTCCGACGGCAGTTGGAAAAACAAAGTTAAGTATTGAATTAGCGAAGCAGTTAAAGGGTGAAATCATTAGTGGTGATTCGATGCAAATTTATAAAACAATGGACATTGGAACAGCCAAAGCAACGATTGAAGAACGTGAAGGGATTGTTCATCATTTAATTGATGAAAAAAATCCAGATGAACCTTATTCAGTAGCGGAATTTCAAAAAACGGTGCGTGCAAAGATTGATCAAATTAAAAGTCGCGGGAACATGCCAATTATTGTAGGGGGGACGGGACTTTATATTAAAAGTGTTTTATATGATTACGAATTTGCAGGAGAATCAGAGACGAAAGAAGTCGATGATGAAAAATATAAGGATTTTGATAATGAATCCTTGCATCAAAAATTAGCAGAGGTTGATGAAGAAGCTGCGAAGACGATTCACCCGAATAATCGTAAGCGTGTTATTCGCGCGCTTGAAATTTTTGAAACATCAGGGGTGAAAAAATCTGAGATGATTCAAACACAACAACATGAATTGATATATGACGTTGCTTTAATCGGATTAACAGATGATCGCGATGTATTGTATGACCGTATTAATAAACGTGTGGATGTTATGTTTGAAACAGGACTTGTTGAGGAAGTGAGAGCTTTATTTGAAGCGGGAATTCCTCAGACGGCACAATCGATTCGTGCCATTGGTTATAAAGAGTTATATGATTATTTTAATGGCCTCACGTCTCTTGAGGAGTGTAAAGAATTAATTAAGCGCAATTCACGTCGTTATGCAAAGCGTCAATATACGTGGTTTAATAATCAAATGGATGTTAAGTGGTTCAAGGTGGATGTAAATCAGTTTGAAAAAACGGTTCAAAATGTTTTAACCTATATTGAATTAAAAAAAATGGATTAACTAGATTGTTAATCCATTTTTTATTTAATAAGGAGAGTTGATACTTTTTGATAAATTTTTTAGTAGCAAGAGAATGATGGCGATGACTGTTTTTTAACTCATCTTTAGTTTAGAGGGAGTTAGATGTTTACTTAACCAAAAAGCTGAAGTTAGAATAACAAAGGGATGAAGGCATTAAAGTGAAGTGACATAAAAAAATACCTTAATGAATGATTCATTAAGGTATTTTTGATTAGTGCATATTTCTAAATAAACCGATTACTTTGCCAACGATGTAAACATCGTTGGCAATAATCGGTTCTAATAAATCATTTTCTGGTTGTAAACGAATATGACCAGATTCTTTGAAGAACCGTTTAACCGTCACTTCATGATCATCTAGCATGGCTACTACAATATCCCCGTTATGGGCATCTTGCTGTTGTTGCACGATGATTTGATCACCATCATGGATTCCAGCATTAATCATTGAATCACCATGGACATTTAACATAAAGACAGTTTGGTTAGAAGGAATTAAATGTGTCGGAAGAGGGAAGAAATCATCAGGGTTTTCAATGGCTTCAATTGGCATCCCTGCTGTTACTTTACCGATTACCGGAACATTAACAACCGATTTGAATTCAATAATTTTTGAATCATTTTTAGCAGCCTTTGATTCTGTCTCATTTGCTAAAATCACAATTCCTCGTGTTGTCGATTTATCTTTACGGATAAATCCTTTCTTTTCAAGTTGATTTAGTTGGTTATGAACTGAAGCAGTTGATGAAAGACCAACAGCTATTCCAATTTCTCGAACACTTGGCGGATATCCTCGTTTATCAATTTCGGCTTTAATAAAATCAAGAATCGCTTGTTGACGTTTTGTAATAGGTTTCATGATATAACCTCCTTCCATTTTATTAATTTCATTATATCAGTAAAAAGAATAAAAGACAAACATTTGTTCTTTTCATATTGACGACAAACGAATGTTCGAATATAATAAAATTATAAAATCGAACATTTGTTTTAATAAAAGAGGGATAAAGATGTTTAATAAGTTTTGTTTATTTATTTATAGTTATCGATATTTAATTGGATTTTATTTTATTTGTTTAGGAATGATGATGATTGCACTGACTGATATCACGGATCTACTTATGTATTTAAAACCGAATACGATTATTCCGTTTTTAGAAGTATTTGCTTATCAAAAGAAGTGAAATTTGGTATATTAAAAGGGTGATCAAACATGGAGGTGCTAAAAATGTTAACGCCAGAAAAATTAAGTCGTTTAAATGAATTAGCGAAGAAGAAAAAAGAAGGAACTTTAACTGAAGAAGAAATGAAAGAGCAACAAGCTTTACGTGAAGAGTATCTATTAACTTTCAGAGAAAGTATGAAAAATACAATTGAAAATATGAGAGTCATTGATCCAAATGGTGATGATGTGACGCCAGAGAAAGTTAAAAAAATTCAAGAAGAGCGCGGAACTGTGATTCATTAATAAAAAAAAGATTTGCCCTTAGGCAAATCTTTTTTTTATTCTGATTAGAATTATGCTTCGATAATTGATTCTGTTGGACAAACTGCTTCGCAAGCCCCACAGTCAATACATACGTCTGCATCAATTGAGTAGATATCTCCTTCAGAAATACATTCTACTGGACATTCAGCAGCACAAGATCCACAAGCGATACAAGTATCAAGAATTTTACGTGGCATACGTGATAACCTCCCTATTAAATAACTCCTTTTTATTATAACATATGCTAGCAAATCCTGTAATCCCTATGCATTAATTCTATAAAAAACAGGATTAAAATCAGCAAAAATAAGTCGAGATTTTTCATTCTAATCTCTTTTATTATAAAAAATCGTATTCCCTGATTAGAGGATAGAAGGTTACGTCGAGAATAAGGAGAAGAACGCTAGAATGAAAGAAAAGATAGTTTTTAGATTGTGAAATAAAAATTTTTTCTAAAATATTGTAAAAATTTCGACAAAAGGGTATTATATAGGTGGTATAGAGGAGGTAATAACGTGGAAAATAACATCTCATTACAATCAATTAATGCAATTCGAACATTAGGTATTGACGCTATCAATAAGGCGAAATCAGGACATCCTGGTGTTGTGTTAGGGGCAGCACCGATGGCTTACACATTATTTACACAGCATTTAAATGCAAATCCAAGTAATAGTAATTGGTTTAATCGTGACCGTTTTGTGTTAGCGGCAGGACATGGTTCAATGTTACTTTATTCATTACTACATTTATCAGGATATAGTGTGAGCATGGATGACATTAAACAATTCCGTCAGTGGGATTCAAAAACACCAGGACATCCTGAGTATGGTCATACAGATGGAATTGATGCTACAAGTGGACCGCTTGGACAAGGAATTCCAATGGCAATCGGAATGGCATTAGCAGAAAAGTATTTAGCAAGCCGTTATAATAAAGAAGGTTACTCGTTAATCGATCATTACAACTTTGTAATTTGTGGTGATGGAGATTTAATGGAAGGGGTAACAAGTGAAGCATCATCACTTGCTGGACATTTAGGGCTTGGAAAAGTGGTTGTGTTATATGATTCAAATGACATTTGTTTAGATGGAGATTTAACACAAAGCTTTACAGAAGATGTTTTAAAGCGTTATGAATCTTATGGTTGGCATATTCAACGTGTTGAAGATGGAAATGATGTTGAAGCCATCAATAAAGCAATCGAATGTGCGAAACAAACAACAGATAAACCGTCAATTATTGAAGTGAAAACAGTCATTGGATATGGTTCAAAACTTCAAGGAACAAATGCAGTTCATGGTGCACCTCTTGGTGATGAGGACGGGGCGTATGCTAAATCACAATATGGATGGAATCATGAGCCATTTACGGTACCAGCTGAAGTTTATCATCATTTTAATGAAACAATTAAAGAACGTGGACAAGTTGCTAATAAGATGTGGGATGAATTATTTGCAAGTTACTCAAAAGCTTATCCAGAATTAGCAGAAGAGTTAACAAAAGCAATGAATAATGAATTAGTAGTTGATTTAAAAGACGTGATGCCAACTTATGAAACAGGGCATTCTGCAGCTACACGTGATACAAACAATGAAGCAATTAATGCTATTGCTTCGGCGATTCCTTATTTCTTAGGGGGATCTGCTGACCTTTCTCATTCAAATAAAACAAATATTAAAAATGGTGGAGATTTCTCTAAAGTAACACCAGATGGACGCAATATTTATTTCGGAGTTCGTGAGTTTGCGATGGCTTCGATTTTAAATGGGATGGCATTACACGGTGGAGTTCGCGTATTCGGTGGAACATTCTTCGTATTCTGCGACTATTTAAAACCAGCAGTGCGTATGGCTGCCTTAATGGGATTACCAGTTACTTACGTTTTAACGCATGACTCAATTGCAGTAGGTGAAGATGGTCCAACACATGAACCAATCGAGCAATTAGCTATGTTACGTACGATTCCTAACTTCTCAGTCATTCGTCCAGCAGATGCAACTGAAACAGCAGCAGCCTGGCGTTTAGCTGTTGAATCTAAAAATACACCAACGGCGTTAATTTTAACTCGTCAAAATTTAACAACAATGGCTCATACATCATATGAAGGTGTAAGTAAAGGGGCTTACGTCGTAAGTGAAGCAGCTAAAGAAATGGATGGAATCTTAATTGCAACAGGTTCTGAGGTTAATTTAGCGGTTGAAGCACAAGAAAAATTAGCAAGTGAAGGAATTTATGTACGTGTTGTAAGCATGCCATCAATGGATTTATTTGAAAAACAATCAAAAGAATACCGTGAAAGCATTCTTCCAAAACAGGTAACAAAACGTATGTCAATTGAAATGGGAGCAACTTATGGATGGCATAAATATGTAGGCTTTGATGGAGTTGTCATGGGAATTGATCGTTTTGGAGCTTCTGCACCAGCTAATAAAGTTATTGAAGCTTATGGATTTACAGCAGAAAATGTTGTGTCATTATTCAAAGAAATGGCGTAATTTTTAAATTTAAATAAAAAGGGAAAGTTTTGGTCAAAGCCAAGCTTTCTTTTTTTTTGTTCAGAGTGAAATTTAGGTTAAAAACACATATAAAAGAATATGAAAATTTGTTATAATTAGGTAAAACTTTTGGGGAGGATGAGGGATGAGTCTTACACTAGAGGTGCAAATTTCCATTATTTTGATGATGAGTCTTTTTTTTATACTGATTACACTCATGAATCAAATTAAAGAACGTGAATCACTTAAGCAGTTAATAATTGTTCAATCTAAAATAATACTAGGAATCGGCTTGTTTTTAATGAGTTTAGTCTTTTTAAATAGTTATTATTATTTGATTTCTTCAGTGATTTGCTATGTTTTGAAAATATCACCCGTTTATATGAGTTCCGCTTCATTTGAAACAGTTTTAATCGAGAAATGGTTTGTGATTATATGTACGGTTTTAATGGCCTTTGTCATCAATGTAGCATTAGCTTATTATACAAGGTTTAAACATTTATTTATTGCACCATTTGAAATGATTATATTCACGACTGTGATGATGACTCTTTTACAACAAAGTTCACTCTCAATTTCGAGCCAAATTATGATGATGGCAGTAGTATTAGGAATGGTCATGAGTATAGCACCTTCAATCACCTCAAAGCTTTGTAAAGGGGAATTAGAAGGTCGTACAACACTTGGGTTATTTCATTACCTAGATAACTGGCTCTGTATTGGGGCAGGAAATTTATTTGGTAAGTGTCATTTATCAACTGAGGCCTTTGTTGAAAACTCAAATTTTAAACGAATACTTAAAAAAGGATTTAGTGGCGTGACGTTCTTTTTAATCATAACAACAGTTTTATTAACTTTTATCGCCTATTTTCAAGGCTATCATGAACAGACAAGATTAGTGATTTTGAATCAATTGATTGTTGAAGGTATTGGGTTGCAAGTGATTAATGTTTTAATTCTTTTAATGGGAATCGGCTGTTTTTATGGGTTTTATCGATTAATCATCAGTGTATATCCCGTTTATTTATCCTTTTTTGAAAAAATAATTCCAACTGCCTATTTTGCAACGGATTGGATTTATCAACTTCAACATTGTCGGTATGTTGGGTTAATTGGGTTTATTAGTAGTTATGTGGCTGCGCTTGTCACCTTAATGTATCTGAGTTTTTATCAAGTAACTGAGATTGTGATGCCAGAGTTAGTGTCTATTGGATTGATTGGAGTTTTAGTTAGTAAAATGGCAAATCAGGTAAATGGAGTTAAAGGGACACTGATTGCTTCATTTATGAATGGAATTTTATTAACCGTTATCCCAACGCTTTCATTACATTTTTTAAAAGCGCTACAATTAGAAGGAAGTTTTAGGTCACTAGACACGTTCTTTATTTCACAATTACTTGACAGATTGTTCATATTCTAGTATAAATTGAATATAGTATTGGACTATTCAATTGTAAAAATGTTTGGAGGAAGTAATATGTTATATACTAACTGGGTATTCTGGGTTTGGATTATTGTAGCTATTTTAATTGGTGCAATTATTGGATTCTTTGTTGCTCAAAAACAATTAAAAAAATATTTACAAAAAAACCCACCTATTAATGAAGAGGTTGTTCGTACAATGATGATGCAAATGGGACGTACACCATCTCAAAAACAAATTAATCAAGTGATGAAATCAATTAATCAAAATATGAAATAAAACAAAAAGCGTATGAAAACATACGCTTTTTATGATGATAAATGTAAGAAAAGACGCCTTTCAGGGCGTCTTTTTAAAATTAAAATTGTTGTTTAGAACACATGTATTCATTTACAACTAAATCTAATTCTTGACTTTTTGCTACTGTCAATTCATGTACCATTCCAAATGTTTTTACGAGTTCGTGTAATTCAGCCTTAATGGTTGTAATACGATTATAAATGTCTTTAGAATTATTGAAATTCATCGGTTCTGAACATGAAATAGTTTTCAAGATGATTCCCCCCAGGTATTTTTGAATATAATGTAATAGTGTTTAAAATGAGACTTTATTTTCAGTTCCATTTAAAATGCGTTTATAGTTCGGGATGTGCTTAATAATAATCATTGCAGCAAATAAGGTAAACATAATTTTGGCTGTTAAGTCATAATGTCCAAACCAAACAATTAATACTGCGGCAATTGAGATAATAGTTGAAGATAAAGAGACCATTTTCCATATCTTTAATGAAATGACAAAGATAATAAAGAGTGTGATAAATAAAAGAGGTGAATAGAATAAAATGATTCCTGCACTTGTTGCAACAGCTTTTCCACCTTTGAAGTTAGCAAAAATAGGGTAAATATGTCCGATTAAAGCAAACATCGAAATAATTAAGGGATGGATCGTAGCTCCTAAGTACATGGCTGCTAAAACAGCTAACCCACCTTTTAACACATCAAGAATAAAGACAATGGTCCCCCCTTTTTTTCCAAGAACTCGGAAGGCATTCGTTGACCCTAGGTTACCAGAACCATATTGACGAATATCTTTTTGATAAAATGTTTTTCCAATTACAAGCGCTGAAGGAAATGATCCTAGCAAGTAAGCGGCAATAATTAGTATGAAGTTAATCATTTAAATCCTCCTTTTTTGCAGAATTATTATAGCATAGACTCCGATAATATTAGTGAAATTTACAAAAAAAATATAAAAAACTTCTTTTTCGACATATTTCACGCTATAATTCATACTTTAATTAATGTATAATACAGTTATTTTGAATAGATTTGGAATTAAAATTTATAAATTAGTCTTATAATGTCTAATAACATCTTTTAATCTTCGAGAAAATCTTTTAAAATGAGATAATGGAAAGGGAAAGGAGTGTTATGATGTCGACGCACTTAAATTATAATGAAGACTCAATACAAGTACTCGAAGGACTAGAAGCAGTCCGTAAAAGACCAGGGATGTATATTGGTTCAACTGACAGTCGCGGGTTACATCATCTTGTCTATGAAATTGTAGATAATGCCATTGACGAAGTTTTAGCCGGATATGGTGATCATATAAAAGTAACAATTCATGAAAATAATAGCATCAGTGTACAAGATTCTGGGCGAGGAGTTCCAACTGGAATGCATAAATCAGGAAAGCCGACACCAGAAGTTATTTTTACTGTCTTACATGCAGGTGGAAAGTTTGGAACAGGTGGATATAAAACATCTGGAGGATTACACGGGGTAGGGGCAAGTGTTGTAAATGCCCTATCTGAGTGGGTTGAAGTGACAATCAAACGTGATGGGAATGTATATCGTCAACGTTTTGAGAATGGTGGGCATCCTGTTACAGGTCTTGATATCATTGGTAAAAGTAAAGAAACAGGAACATTAGTAAGCTTCAAACCAGATCCTGAAATTTTCTCAACAACAGTTTATTCATTTGATATTTTAAGTGAACGATTACGTGAATCAGCATTTCTTTTAAAAGGATTAAAAATTGAGTTAATCGATTTAAGAAACGATAAAGAAGAAACATTTTACTATGAAGATGGAATTAAATCATTTGTTAGTTATTTAAACGAAGGAAAAGATACCCTTCATGATGTAGTTTATTTCGAGGGAGAAAGCCAAGAGATTGAAGTTGATTTTGCTTTCCAATATTCTGGAAGTTATTCAGAAAATATTTTATCTTTCGTTAATAATGTTCGGACTAAAGATGGTGGAACTCATGAAACAGGAGCTAAAGCTGTCTTAACTCGTATTTTTAATGACTATGCGAGACGTAATGGATTACTTAAAGAAAAAGAGAAAAATTTAGAAGGTGCAGACATTCGTGAAGGGTTAGCGGCCATCGTTTCAGTTCGAATTCCTGAAAATTTATTACAATTTGAAGGACAAACAAAGGCGAAACTTGGAACGCCAGAGGCTCGTTCAGCGGTAGATAATGTGATTGCAGAAAAATTAACATTTTTCTTTGAAGAAAATGGAGCTGTTGCGACACAATTAATTAAAAAAGCGATTAAAGCAGCTCAAGTCCGTGAAGCAGCGCGTAAAGCGCGAGAAGATGCTCGTAGTGGAAAAACGAAAAAGAAAAAAGAAACGAATCTTTCAGGAAAGTTAACGCCAGCTCAAACGAAAAATCCTCAGAAAAATGAGTTATTCTTAGTCGAAGGGGATTCAGCGGGTGGATCAGCGAAACTAGGTCGTAACCGTGCCTTCCAAGCAATTTTACCTCTACGTGGTAAGGTCATCAATACTGAAAAAGCAAAGATGGAAGATATCTTTAAAAATGAGGAAATTAATACGATGATTTATACCATCGGTGCAGGTGTAGGAGCGAATTTTGAATTAAGTGATGTCAATTATGATAAAGTCATCATTATGACCGATGCTGATACCGATGGGGCGCATATTCAGGTATTATTACTAACATTCTTCTTCCGATACATGCGTGAATTAGTTGAAGCGGGTAAAGTTTACATTGCATTGCCACCGCTTTATAAAGTGTCTAAAGGACAAGGAAAAAAGCAAGTGGTTGAGTATGCATGGACAGACGAAGAGTTAGGAAGCGTTATTGCGAAAGTCGGAAAAGGCTACATGTTACAACGTTACAAAGGTCTTGGAGAAATGAACGCGGATCAATTATGGGATACAACTATGAATCCTGAAACACGTACGTTAATTCAAGTCAGTATTGAAGATGCGGCAGATGCCGATCATCGCGTAACCACGTTAATGGGAGATAAAGTTGAGCCACGTCGTGAATGGATCGAGCAAAATGTCGATTTTACGATGGAAGATGATTATGATATAGAGAGGGTGTAATTTATGGAAAACTCAACCCAACGCGTTCAAGTAATGCGACTTGAAGATATTATGGGGGATCGTTTCGGACGTTACTCCAAATATATCATTCAAGATCGTGCGTTACCTGATGCTCGTGATGGATTAAAACCGGTACAACGACGTATTCTATATGCGATGTATAAAGACGGAAATACATTTGAAAAAGCATTCCGTAAATCGGCTAAAACAGTTGGAAATGTTATTGGTAATTACCATCCTCATGGCGATTCATCTGTATATGAGGCAATGGTTCGTATGTCTCAAGATTGGAAATTAAGAGAACCCCTTGTGCAAATGCATGGGAACAATGGTAGTATTGATGGCGATCCTGCAGCTGCGATGCGTTATACTGAAGCAAGATTATCAGCTATTTCAGGATTATTATTAAAAGATATCGATAAAAATTTAGTTGACTTTATTCCAAACTTTGATGATTCAATGACAGAACCAACGGTATTACCGGCATTTTTCCCTAACTTATTAGTTAATGGAGCGACAGGGATTTCAGCAGGATATGCAACTGATATTCCACCTCACAATTTAGCTGAAATTATTGATGCGGTGATTCATCGTATGAATCATAAACAGTGTCAATTAGATGACTTATTAACCTTTATCAAAGGGCCAGATTTCCCAACGGGAGCGATTATCCAAGGGATTCAAGAAATCAAAAAAGCATATGCTACGGGAAAAGGACGTATTATTGTTCGTTCAAAAGCTGAGATTGAAACGATTCGAGGAGGACGCGATCAAATCGTTGTCACTGAAATTCCTTACGAAGTCAATAAAGCGAATTTAGTGAAAAAAATTGATGATTTACGTATTGATAAAAAAATCGACGGAATCATGGAGGTTCGTGATGAAACTGATCGTAATGGATTACGTATTGTCATTGAACTAAAAAAAGACGTGAAATCTGAAATGGTGTTGAACTATTTATTCAAAAATACGGATTTACAAGTGTCATATAACATCAATATGGTGGCGATTCATAATAAGCGTCCTGTCTTGATGGGATTAATGGACTTAATTGACGCTTATATCCAACATCAAAAAGAAGTTGTAACTAATCGTTCAAATTATGATTTAAAACGTGCACGTGAACGTCAACACATCGTTGAAGGTTTAATTAAAATGGTGTCAGTTTTAGATGAAGTGGTTCATATGATCCGCCAATCGAAAGATAAATCAGATGCGAAGAAAAATTTAATGGTAGCTTTTGAGTTTAGTGAACGTCAAGCTGAAGCTATCGTGATGTTACAGTTATATCGTTTAACGAATACAGATGTGACAGCGCTACAACAAGAAAACGAAGAGTTATCAAAAACAATCTTAGAATTAACTGAGATTTTAAGTAGCGAAACGAAGTTATTAAAAGTCATTCAAACAGAATTAAAACAAGTGCGAAAAGATTTTAAAACGGAGCGACGCAGTCAAATAGAGGAACAAATTCAAGAGATTAAAATTGATGAGACTGATATGATTACCAAAGAAGATGTTATTGTCGCTGTTACAAAAGATGGATATGTCAAACGGACGAGTATTCGTTCATACAATGCAACGAAATCTGAAATGCCAGTGATGAAAGATGGCGATGAACTGGTATCAAAATTACAAGTCGATACGCTACAAACGCTATTGATGTTTACGAATCGAGGAAGTTTTATCTACTTACCAGTCTATAAACTCCCAGAGTTTAAATGGAAAGATATTGGACAGCACGTTTCAAATCTAGTAACGATCGATTCAGAGGAGAAAGTGATAGCAGTCTTCGCGATTAGTGATTTTAAATCGGAAGAGTGTTTATTCTTTACAACAGCAAACGGTATGATTAAAAAGACTCGTTTAGGTGATTTTGAAGTGTCTCGTTATAATCGTGCCATGATGGCGATGGCGGTTAAAGAAGATGATGTTTTAATTTCAGTGGTTAAAGCACCAAGTCCAAATGATGTCATCATGGTCACAAAACAGGGTTACTTGTTGAAGTTTAGTGATGAGGAAATTGCTATTACGGGTCTTAAGGCTATGGGGGTTAAAGGGATTGCCATTGGAAAAGATGATCAGCTAATCAAAGTGGTGTTAGCTAATGCAAACGATGAGTTGTTATTATTAACACAACGTGGGAATATCAAAAAGTTAAAAGTAAAAGATATTGCCCTCTCTTCACGTAATAAAAAAGGATCACTTGGAATCAAGGCGATTAAATCAAACCCACATTATTTTGTTGATTGTATTAAAGTTGAATCGAATCAAGAGGTTTATATTAAAACAGAGACAACGCAAGTGAAGTTGAATCTTTCACTCTTTAAGGCGGTTGATTTAAACTCTGTTGGAACCAATATTGTAGATGATGCGGTCATGAAATTGATGATTGATGAAATAGAATAATTAGAAAAGTCGGCTTCTATTAAGAAGTCGATTTTTTATTTTGAACCGAACTAAATTCATTTGTTCATATTCTTAGGTCTTAGCACATACAATCTTATGAGTGTATCTAGAGTTAAGTCGGAAATGATGGTGAAAAGGAATGCAAATGCTTAGTAAAGTTGAATCAGCAATATTTAAACAAACCTTACATTATCCACTACTACAAGTTGTAGAAAATAAAACCGTCATCATTAACGATCGTTGTACGGTTGAACATTTTACGGATGATTTTTGCATGGTTAAGACGCCTGATTGTACTTATCAGTTAAGTGGAATCAATTTTAGAGTTAAAGAATATGGAGACTTTGTTATTAGAATTGAAAGTGATGGAGTAAAAAAAATAGAAATAGTCGGTGATGAAAATGAAAAATAAGTGGTTAAGTCTGTTTATTCCAAAAGTTCAAATCATAGTGCCTACAATGACTGAAGTTAATCGATTGAGGCAACGTAATGTGATGATTTATGGGGTGAAAAAACATCCGGATGGTTACTTGGTGACGGTTAGGAAGGATATTTTGGATAAATTGGAGGGATATCCGGTTGCTCGGACACTTTCCATTTATCCGCCTTTTCTTAAAGTAGGAGTTCCTATCATTGGATTAGTGTTGATTTTGATGCTTTTAATGCAAAAGTATACCATCGGGTATCGGATTGATGGAAATTTAACACCACAGGAACAAGATGAATTAGAAACTTTGCTTGAACCCCACTTTCAGGAATTAGGTCCATTTCATTTCCTAAAAAGTGATTTGGATGTGATTTATGAGGAGCTTAAAGCTTATTACAATGATTATGTATGGGTAAATATCTACCGAAAAGGAACAGACATCATTTTTGATGTTTATGATATTACGTTAGAAGAACAAGATGATGACAGTGAATATTCACAAACGTTATTTGCTAAGCGTTCTGGTTTGGTGAAGAACTATATTGTAGACAGTTGTCGTGTGTTGGTGGAGCAAAATCAAGTTGTTAAAAAAGGGGATCCACTTGTTGCTTGTTATGTCGAACAACCATATACGAGTGAGATTATTCCGATAGATGATGTGGCACGGGGAGAAGTTTGGGCTGATACATGGTACACTGTTGATGTAAGGGCGTCTAAAAGCTATGTAGAAGAACGGTTTACAACGAATAAAGAGACTTATTATGTTCTTCATCTTGGCGGAAAAGAATTTACTTTTCCATTCGATGAGATAAATTTTGAAAAGTACGAAGAAGTCGATAAATCATATGATCCCTTCTTTTTCCTCAAAAATTCACCGCTTTATTTAGAAAAAAGACAATATTATGAAAAAAGTGATATAATAATAACAAACACTTATGACGAGATTAAGGCTAATTTATTAGTCCTTGTCCAAAATAAATTCAAAGAAGAAACCGATGGTGAGTTTATCATCAAGAATTTGGAGATAATATCAGAAGAGGAAACCGATGATGAGATTTATTTCAAATGTCATCTAACTGTATACGAAAATATCGCATATTAGAGGAGCTGAATTATGAGTAAAGATCCGATTAAGATACAAGAAGTATTTGAAACAATGGATGAGATTATTTCTGTTGTTGGACATCATGATAAGCATTTAAAAATCTTTGAAGATTACTATAATGTTGAAATTTCTTTACGTGGAGATCAACTCTACGTTTACGGAGATGAAGCAAAAGCTTCAGAAGTTCGTGAAGTGTTAGTAGCTTTAGTGGACTTACATCGTAAAGGAAAAGACGTAACAGAGCGAGATGTTTTATATGCAATTAAGATGAATGAACAAAATCGCCTAGGTGAACTTGAGTCATTGTTTGATGAACGATATAAAATTATTAAAACAACACAAGGGAAAACGATTTTTGCGAAAACTTTTAATCAAAAAGATTATTATCGAAAAATTCTAGATAATGATTTAGTCTTTGGAATTGGTCCTGCAGGGACAGGGAAAACTTATTTAGCAGTTGTTATTGGTGTTTCATTATTAAAGAAAAACATCGTTCGAAAAATTATTTTAACTCGTCCTGTTGTAGAAGCGGGAGAAAATTTAGGATTCTTACCTGGAGATTTAAAAGAGAAGGTGGATCCTTACTTAAGACCGTTATATGATGCGTTATATGATGTATTAGGTCTTGAACAAACTGAAAAAATGATTGAACGTGGGATTATCGAGATTGCCCCATTAGCTTATATGCGCGGTCGTACACTTGAAGATGCTTATATCATTTTAGATGAAGCGCAAAATACAACGAAACAACAGATGAAAATGTTCTTAACGCGTTTAGGATTTAATTCAAAAATGGTTGTCACAGGTGATGAAACGCAGATTGACCTTCCAAAACCGGTGAAGTCAGGATTAAAACATGCAAAAGAAATTTTACATGATGTTAAAGGAATTGAATTTGTTCAATTTGAAACAGTCGATGTTGTACGACATACGCTTGTTCAAAAAATTATTGAAAGCTATGAAAAGACCGGAGAATAAAGGAGCAACAAACGAAAATGGCAGTAGATATTCAATTTTACAATCAAACAGATGAAGCAGTTGAAAGATATGAGCAAATGATTGAACGTGTTGTAGTTGAAACGTTAAAGCAAGAAAACTTAGCGCATGAGTTTATTGAGTGTAGTTTTATCTTTGTGGATAATGAACAAATTCGTGAAATCAATGCAAATTATCGTCAAAAAGATGCCGTAACAGATGTTATAACATTTGCAATTGAGGATGAAACTCCTGGAGAAATAAAGATTCAAGGAGTTCCTATGCCAAGAATGTTAGGTGATGTCTTTATTTCATTACCACGCACACGAGAACAAGCAGAGCGATTTGGTCATTCATTTGATCGTGAACTTTCGTTTTTAGCCGTTCATGGATGTTTACATCTTCTAGGTTATGATCATCTTGTGAAAGAAGAAGAGGAAATCATGTTCGCTAAACAGGAGGATGTCCTAAATGCGCTCGGAATCAGACGTTAAAGAGACTCATTCTATTCAAGCAATTTTAAAATCGTTTAAATATGCAAGTCGGGGTATCTTGACATCATTCTTAATAGGGCGTAATATTAAAGTCCACTATACCGCAGCACTAATCGTGCTAGGGTGTGGGCTTTATTTTCGTATTAGCAAAGTAGAATTTATTTTGTTATTTCTAACAATTGCTCAAGTGATTACGTTAGAAATGATTAATACTGCGATAGAGAGAACCGTTGATTTAGTAACATCAGACTATCATATTTATGCGAAAATAGCGAAAGATGTCGCAGCAGGAGCCGTTTTGGTCAGCGCGATCATCGCAACTATTATCGGAGGAATTATCTTTCTTCCATATATATCCAGTCAGTAGGTGAAAAAATGAAAGAAATGTACACAGATTTAATTGCAGCAGCGAAGGAAGCTTATCAAAATGCATATGTTCCGTATTCGAAATTCCCAGTAGGTGCGGCTTTAAAATTAAAAGATGGAAGTATTATCAATGGAGCAAATGTTGAAAATGCCTCTTTTGGATTGACTAATTGTGCAGAGCGCTCAGCTTTATTTACAGCTTTTACAAAAGGTTATCGTCGTGACGATATTGAGGCCATTGCAGTTGTAGCAAATACAGATCGTCCAATTTCACCATGTGGAGCATGTCGTCAAGTCATTAGTGAATTAATGCCACAAGACGCACAAGTTATTTTATTAAGTAACAAGGACGAAATTAAAATTTATACAGTGTCAGAATTATTACCATATTCATTTACATCGGAGGATTTATAATGACAGAAAAACATTTTAAGTCTGGGTTCGTCTCAATTATTGGTCGCCCTAATGTTGGAAAATCAACATTTTTAAATCAAGTATTAGGGAAAAAAATTGCGATTATGAGCGATAAACCTCAAACAACACGAAATAAAATTCAAGGTGTTATCACAGATGCGGATTCACAAACAATTTTTATTGATACACCAGGAATTCATAAACCTAAACATGAGCTTGGAAAATTTATGACCGATTTAGCCATTGGAACATTAAATGAAGTGGATGCTGTTATGTTTATGGTCAATGCAACTGAGAAAGTAGGAAAAGGGGATCGCTTCATTATTGAACATTTACAAAATGTAAAACAACCTGTTTTCTTAGTCATTAATAAAATTGATTTAATTACAAAAGAAGAATTATTAACAGTTATTGCTTCATTCCGTGAAGAGTATAATTTTGCTGGAATTATTCCAATTTCTGCGATGACTGGGGAGAATGTAGAGACATTAATCTCAGTTATCAAAGAGGCGCTTCCTGAAGGGCCACAATTTTATCCATCAGATTATATTACTGATCATCCAGAACGTTTCATTATTTCTGAGTTAATTCGTGAAAAAGTTTTACATTTAACTCATGAAGAAGTTCCGCATTCAGTTGCTGTCGTTATTGATAAAATTGAAAAAGTAGAAGGTAAAAATGTGATTGATGTGATGGCGACTATTGTTGTTGAACGTCCTTCACAAAAAGGGATTTTAATTGGTAAGGGTGGAAAAATGTTAAAAGACATTGGAACACTAGCTCGTAAAGATATCGTGAAATTACTTGGAACAAAAATTTACTTAGAGTTATGGGTAAAGGTTCAAAAGGATTGGCGTAATAAAAAATTATACTTAAATGATTTCGGATATAGCGAAAAAGAATACTAATTCGACTTTTTAAGACAAAAGTGTCATAAATTCTTGGAGTTTGGATATCCTAATGACTAGAGGGTTTAAATAATAGCTTAGCTAGTAAGAAGGGATTTAAATGAATAGCTTAGAATGGGAAGTGTTCAAACGTACAGGAAAAATTGAGCACTATTTGTTATTAAAAGAAACTGAGAATAGTAAGATAGATTTAACTTCACCTACTGAGTTTTCAGAAGAATTAATAAGTTCGGAGGCAACGAAAGCCATAAGGGAGGATTAACAACATGGCGCTCGATGTGGATGGGATTATTTTAAAAAACTTTAATTATGGTGAACATCATAAAATTATAAAAGTTCTGACTCGGAATATGGGAGTTATTGGTGTGTTTGTCCAAAATGCCAATAAAGTTAATACAAAAAAGAGTGCACTTGTTCAACCATTAACAAGTGCACGTTTTAATTTAAAACCCTCAACCAATGCAAACAGTGAATTGTATTACTTATATTCTGGAGAAGTTGAAAATCATTATTTAAATATTAAGCTTGATTATGAAACGGTTGCTTATTTTTATTTCATGATTGAATTGATTTTAAAAGGTGTGTCATCAGATGAATATAGTGCTTATATTTATCGACTATTGAAAAATTTCTTAGACGCAGCAGACGCGGGGTATAATCCGTATCTGTTGAGTCTAATTTTTCAATTTAAAATGATGCCGGTTCTTGGGATAGAGCCAGTACTTGATTGTTGTGCAAATTGTCGTTCTACTGAACAGATTGTCACGATTGGTATCCGTCAAGGTGGATTAGTTTGTGCCAAGTGTTATGACAATACACAACCTATTTTAATTGATGCGCCCTTGATTCCAATTGTCCGTGCACTTTATCGAGTTGATATTGATCATCTACCAGAGGTTGAGCTAGAAGATGAATTACTACAACCTATTGAACAATTTTTAGATGCTTATTATGAGACTTATGCAGGACTTCATTTAAGAACGAAAAAGTTTTTAAAAGACTTAACATAAAATCAAAATCGCTTAAAAATCGCCACGATTTAAGTGATTTTTTTTGTTGAATAAATGATTTTCTTTTGTTATTTTTTCATACTTTTGTATATTGTGTTTTATGTATTGATATAATATAATGGTAATAGTATAATGCAATATTTATGTGATGACGAAGAATAGTACTTTTGAAGCATTGAACTTAAGCGAGTCTGGGAGGGTGTGAGCCAGATGTCAAATTCTTAAGGAACGGAACTTTCGAGCATATTTAACAAAGTGGTAAAAAGCTTGCTTTTTACAAATAGGGTGGAACCGCGGGAATAACTCTCGTCCCTATGCTTGTGGGCATAGGTATGAGAGTTTTTATTATTTCTATGTTCACAAGATCTTAATTTTGTTAAGCAAAGGAGCATCAGTATGAGTCAAGTTACTATGGAAAAAATCGTAAATATGTCAAAAACACAAGGTTTCGTTTACCAAGGTAGTGAAATTTATGGTGGATTAGCGAACACTTGGGATTATGGGCCATTAGGTGTCGAATTAAAAAATAATGTTAAAAAAGCTTGGTGGAAAAAATTCATTCAAGAATCTCCATACAATGTAGGATTAGATAGTGCCATCTTAATGAACCCTCAGACATGGGTTGCATCAGGACATGTTGGAGGATTTAGTGATCCTTTAATGGACTGTAAAGTATGTAAAAGCCGTCACCGTGCCGATAAATTAATTGAAGATCATGGAGATGATATCGTAGCTGATGGATGGACAGAAGAACAAATGATGAATTACATCCGTGAACATAACATCGCATGTCCAGATTGTGGGGCACATGATTTCACAGATATTCGTCAATTTGAATTAATGTTCAAAACACACATGGGTGTTGTATCAGATGAAAAATCAGCTGTTTACTTACGTCCTGAAACAGCACAAGGAATCTTCGTTAACTTTAAAAACGTTCAACGTACATCTCGTAAAAAAATTCCATTTGGAATTGGACAAATCGGGAAATCATTCCGTAACGAAATTACACCAGGAAACTTTACATTCCGTACACGTGAATTCGAACAAATGGAATTAGAATTCTTCTGTAAACCAGGTGAAGATGCTAAGTGGTATGAATTCTGGAAAGAATATTGCTGGAATTGGCTAGTAAGCTTAGGAATGAACCCAGAGCACATCCGTCAACGTGAACATTCACCAGAAGAATTAAGTCATTATAGTAACGGAACATCAGATATTGAATATCGTTTCCCATTCGGATGGGGAGAATTATGGGGAGTTGCAAATCGTACAGATTTCGACTTAAAAGCTCATATGAAAGAATCAGGAGCAAACTTTGAATACCAAGATCCAACAACGAATGAAAAATACGTGCCATATTGTATTGAACCATCGGTTGGAGCTGATCGTGTAACCTTAGCCTTTTTAGTTGATGCTTATGCAGAAGAGACATTAGAAAATGGTGAAACACGTGAAGTGTTAAAATTCCATCCAGCTTTAGCTCCTTATAAAGTGGCAGTATTACCATTAGTTAAAAAATTAAATGAGCAAGCTTTAGAAGTATTTGCAGATTTATCAAAACACATGATGGTAGATTATGATGAAGCAGGAACAATTGGTAAACGTTACCGTCGTCAAGATGCAATCGGGACACCATTCTGTGTGACATTCGATTATGATTCATTAGAAGATAAAAAAGTAACTGTTCGTCACCGTGATACAATGGAACAAGAACGTGTTGCAATTGATGAGTTAGTTGAGTACATCACATCAAAAATTCAATTCTAAAACATAGTTTTACTAATTAGACATTATAGGAGAGAGGGTGATTTACGGTGAATAAGGGTCGGATTCCACAAGAATTATTTGATCAAGTCATTGCACAAAGTGACATTGTTGATGTTGTTAGTGATTATGTTCAATTAACTAAAGCCGGTAAAAACTATAAAGGCTTATGTCCTTTTCACGGTGAAAACACCCCTTCTTTTGTGGTGTCACCGGATAAAGGAATTTATAAATGCTTTGGTTGTGGTGAAGGTGGAAATGTTATTTCTTTTATTTCACAACTTGAAGCAATTTCTTACCCACAAGCTATTTTAAAATTGGCAAAACGAGCAGGAATTCAAACCGACTTAGTTGCTAGTCTTTCGCAGTCTACACAAAATTCAAAATATAAAAATGAGTATGACCTTTTAGAATTTTCTAAAGGGTTTTACCATTATTATCTGAATCATACAAAAGAGGGAAAAATCGCCCTTGAGTATTTAACAAAACGTGGAATGTCAGCGGAAATGATTGAGCAATTTGGTATTGGTTTATCTCCATCCTACTCGGATGCTCTTGTCAAAACATTAGCAAATAACCAATTTTCTTTACCTCAGGCAACACAACTTGGGTTATTAAACGAGCATAATGGTCAATATTATGACCGATTTAAATCTCGGATTATGTTCCCAATTTTTGATAAGGTAGGAAAAGTGGTTGGATTTAGTGGGCGTGTCTTTTTAGAGGGGGACACACATTTAGGAAAGTATGTAAATTCTCCGGAATCACCATTATTTCAAAAGGGGAAACTGATTTATAACTTGCATGAGGCAAAGTTAGCCATTCGACGTCATAACCGAGTACTGTTATTTGAAGGATTTTTAGATGTTATTTCTGCTGTGGAAGCAGGAATTTCAGAATCTGTTGCCACAATGGGGACAGCTTTTACCGAAGATCATGGTCGAGAATTAAGACGTTTAACCGATCATATCATTATTTGTTATGACGGAGATAAAGCTGGATTAGCTGCTGCTAATAAAGCCATTCCAATTTTAATGTCGCAAAACTTTATAGTAAGTGTTGTCGAGATTCCATCGAAGATGGACCCGGATGAATTCATAAAAACAAATGGTGCCGAAGCTTTTTCGAAATTAGTTGATCAGGCGATTCCCGCCATCGATTATCAATATCGTTATATCAAACGTCAGTTTAATTTAGAATTTGTCAGTCATCGCGATCAATTTAAACGTGCTATTTATCATTTAGCATATTCTTTACAAAGTCCGACTCTTCAGGAGTTAATATTGAAAAAATTAGCGCAAGATATCTCCATCGGAGAACAAAGTATTTTACAAGAGTTTGCAAGTGGAAAAAGTCAAGTGTATAAAAATACCAATATTAACAACAATAAAAACGAAATGAGTCAAATGAGACGCCATCATTTGAGAGACACTAAGTATGACCGGTCAGAAAAAATGTTAATTCATTATATGTTAAAAGACCGACGTGTCGCTTTGCAGGTAGAGAAAGAATTAAATGGTTACTTAAATGATCCGACGAGACGAAACATTGTCCTTTACATTTTAGATTATTACACCGTACATGAGACAATGAATTTACAATATTTTTTAAATTGGATTGATGAAGCGTTAGTGAAACCAATCACGGACATTATTTTTGAATGTGAGACCTTACCACCTTTAACGAACGATAATGTCATCCGTGATTTAATATTAGTTGTGAAAGAGTATGTTTATAAAGCCCAAATGGAGCAGTTAAAAAAGCAAATCAGTGAAGCAACATTAGATCATGAAAAATTGGAACTACTAGGTAAAGTTAATCAACTTAAACAGCAGTTTGGTAAGTAAAAAGGAGTGGTTTTATGTCAAATCCGGTACTTGACGAGAAAAAAATTCTGGAAATTAATAGTCAACTAATCAAGTTAGGAAAGAAGCGCGGTTATTTAACATACGATGAAATCAACAATAGTTTTGAACAAGTTCAATTAGATCCAGAAATGATTAGTTCATTTTTAGATTTATATGATTCAGAAGGAATCAGCATTGTTAAATCTGAGAAAATTGTTGAAACGCCTGAAGTTGGTGAGACAGAAGAGGAAGATACAGTCTTATTATTACCAGATTTTGATGCTGACGAAGATGAAGATAATATTCCAGCCAATTTCTCTACTGAAGATGAAGTTGATTTAGAAGAAAAATTTGATGAGTTTGAATTCACCTCACAATTTAAAATTAATGATCCAGTTCGTATGTATTTAAAAGAAATTGGACGCGTTGAATTATTATCTAGTCAAGAAGAAATTAACTTTGCGAAAAAGATTGAACGTGGAGATATCTCATCAGAAATTTTAGAAATACGCCGTAAAAATGAGCCGCTTCCGGAAGAGTTGTTAGAACGTATTGATTTATTAATCCAAGATGCTGGGGAAGCAAATGACGGAAATGAGTTTTTAATTGGGGTTACTGAATTAAGTGATGAAGAAGCACGACGTGTTATTCAAGAAGGTGAATATGCAAAAAAACGTCTTGTTGAAGCTAACTTACGTTTAGTTGTTAGTATCGCTAAACGTCATGTTGGACGTGGGATGTTATTCTTAGATTTAATTCAAGAAGGAAATATGGGATTAATTAAAGCGGTTGAAAAATTCGATTATCGTAAAGGATTTAAATTCTCGACTTATGCAACATGGTGGATTCGTCAAGCTATTACACGTGCGATTGCGGATCAAGCGCGTACCATTCGTATTCCGGTTCACATGGTTGAAACAATTAATAAATTAGTTCGTATTCAACGTCAATTAGTTCAAGAATTAGGGCGTGAACCTTTACCAGAAGAAATTTCTGAGAAAATGGGAATCGCTCCTGAAAAAGTACGCGAAATTTTAAAAATTTCACAAGAACCTGTTTCATTAGAATCACCAGTAGGTGAAGAAGATGATTCTCATTTAGGAGATTTCATCCCAGATGCGGATGCCTTATCACCATCTGAATTCGCCTCAAATGAAATGCTAAAAAAAGAATTAGACGATGTGTTAGAAACATTAACGGATCGCGAAGAACGTGTTCTCCGTTTACGTTTTGGACTTGAAGATGGACGTACTCGTACGCTTGAAGAAGTAGGAAAAGAATTTGGTGTGACACGTGAACGTATTCGTCAAATTGAAGCGAAGGCCTTACGTAAACTTCGCCACCCATCTCGTAGCCGTCGTTTAAAAGACTTCATGGAAGAATAGGAATATAAAATATGAGTTATGAACTTTCAACACGATTACAAACATGTTTAGATGCGTTAAAACCTTTGCAAAAAATTGCAGATATTGGAACGGATCATGCTTATTTACCTTGTGTTGGAATGCTTGACAATCAGTTGACTTATGCAATTGCTGCAGATATTGGAGTTGGCCCATTAGAGTCAGCTAAAGCAACTATCAAACGATATGGATTAGAAGCTAAAATAGAAACTCGTCTAGGTGGCGGGTTATCCATTTTAGCTCCTAGTGAAGTAGAAGGGGTTGTCGTTGCAGGAATGGGAGGAAAACTGATTGTTTCTATTTTAGACGCAGACATTCCACTCACAACATCATTTAAGCGATTAGTTTTACAACCTAACATCGATGCAAATTTAGTTCGAGCTTGGTTATCTAACCATTCGTTTACAATCATTGATGAAAAAATCGTCTTAGATGAAGGGAAGTTTTATGAAGTCATTGTAGCGGAACCTACTGATGAAGAGACTTCATATAACGAACTAGATCTTGAATTTGGACCTATTTTACGTCAGACACCAAATGATGAGGTGTTTAAAGCAAGATGGATGAAAGAATTTAATAAAAATCAAGAAATTATGGATCAGTTAGCCGTTAATCATCCACGCTTGGCTGATTTAGAAGCTCGCCAGGCATTATTATCGGAGGTTTTAAAATGTCAATCGTAATTTCAGATGTGATTAAACAATTAGAAACTTTATATCCAAAACATTTAGCGGCGTTTGATAAAGACCCAAATGGATTACATATTGGAAATGTTAATCGTCCGTTAACAAAAGTTTTAGTCACACTTGATGTGACGAAATCTGTCGTTGAAGAAGCGATTGAAAAAGGAGCGAACTTAATTGTTGCTCATCATCCATTCATTTTTCGTCCTTTAGCGAACATTAATACCAATACGCCAAAAGGAAAAATTGTTGAACTTTGTATTAAACATGATATTTGTGTTTATGCGATGCATACTAATTTTGATATTGCGAAAAATGGGATGAATGATTGTTTAGCTCAAACCATCGGTTTAGAAAATATTCAACCGTTAATTCCAACCAAACGTGAAGAATATTCTAAATTAGTCATCTATACACCAGCTACTCACAGTGATTCGATTCGTCAAGTGATGTCAGAAGCGGGTGTTGGGCAAATCGGAAATTATTCTCATTGTACCTTTGCGAGTACGGGAATTGGTTCATTTAAACCGCTTGATGGAAGTCAACCGTTTTTAGGAAATGTAAATGAAGTAGAATTGGTTGAAGAAGTAAAATTAGAAGGGGTTATTCCGACCGCTTTAGTTGGAAGCGCCATTGCAAAAATTAAATCGGTCCATCCATATGAGGAAATGGCGTATGATGTCTATGCCTTAAATGTGACGATGCCTGATGCTCAGTATGGACTTGGACGTATGGGACAAGTTCCGACCCCTTTAAAAGCTGTTGATTATATTAAACACGTCAAAAAGTCATTAAAGATTGAAAATGCACGTTTTGTCGGTTCACTAGATAAAACCATTAAAACAGTCGCTATCATTGGTGGTAGTGGGGCAAGTTATATCGGACCTGTCAAAGCGAAAAAAGTAGATTTATTTATTACAGGTGATGTTGGATTCCACGATGCTCAAGATGCACAGGATATGGGCTTAAATGTCTTAGATGTTGGTCACCATGCAGAGTATGTAATGAAAGAGCACGTTGCTGCTATTTTAAATGAGTTGTTTGGAGAGATTGCAACTGCATCCGTGATTAGTACGGAACCCTTCCAATTTGTTTAAAATGAATAAATCACATAAAATATTGTCTTTTTTAGGTTCAATGTATATAATAGAACTAAGAAAAAAATAAAAAAACGTTGAATGAGGCATAGTAGTGAGGACTAGCTATTCAGGGAGAGAATATCGTAGACTGAAAGTATTCTTATAGAGATAGCTCATGAATTCACCTTATGAGTGGTGCTAATCACACCCGGGAACTCCCCGTTATCTGTTTTGAGTGGACAAGTCAATGATTTGTCAATAAAGGTGGTACCGCGTGTGAAACGTCCTTTTTTAAGGACGTTTTTTTATTTTTTAAAAATAAGTTTGGAGGAATCGTCATGCTAAATCGATTAAAAGAGTTACAAATCGAAGCAATTAATGAAGTATCAAATACGACAGATTTAAAAGAGTTAAATGATCTTCGTGTTAAATATCTTGGTAAAAAAGGTCCAATCCAAGAAGTAATGAAAAATATGAAAGATATGCAACCTGAAGAACGTAAAAGTGCAGGAGCTGTTTCAAATGAAGTAAAAAATGCAATCTCAGCAGCGATTGAAACAAAAAAAGAAGAGTTAGAGGCTTTAGCGATTCAACAAAAATTAGCAAATGAAACGATCGACGTGACATTACCAGGTCGTACAGTAAACATTGGAGTAACGCACCCATTACAGGCGGTGACAAATGAATTAGAATCATTATTTATTTCAATGGGATATACGGTAGAAGAAGGACCAGAAGTTGAATGGGATCATTATAACTTCGAACTTTTAAACTTACCTAAAGGTCATCCAGCTCGTGATATGCAAGATTCATTCTATATTACAGAAGAATCATTATTACGTACGCATACATCACCTGTTCAAGCACGCGTTTTAGAAGCAGCGAAAGGAAAAGGTCCAATTAAAATTATCTGTCCAGGTAAAGTATACCGTCGTGATGATGATGATGCGACTCACTCACATCAATTTACACAAATTGAAGGATTAGTAGTTGATACTGATGTAACAATGGCTGATTTAAAAGGAACATTACTTGAACTTGCACGTCAAATGTTTGGTCAAGATCGCGAAATCCGTTTACGCCCATCATTCTTCCCATTCACTGAACCAAGTGCTGAAGTAGATATCTCTTGCGTTATGTGTAAAGGTAAAGGTTGCCG
>NZ_CALIOS010000040.1:0-26299 GCF_938044715.1 uncultured Turicibacter sp. | reverse complement strand
CCTTCCCTTCATATCCAGATAAATAAATATAATAATAATTCGTATCTTCTCCTAAATATAACGCATCATCTACATAACAAGAGTTTACATATGTATTATGTTCAGATTGTCCACCAGATGGATATAAATTATGATTGGGCTTACATTGTAATGCCTTCATAATTTCTGAAGTAGTCTTACCTTCTTTTGATTGCTGTCCATCAGGAACAACTTGCCATAGCTGAACTAATCCACTTCCAGAACTTCGACTTTCAATGGAGAATAAACCATCATCTTCTAAATTAATTGAAGCAGTTTCTTCAAGTAATTCTTCCTCAATTTGCTCTTCTGGACTCTTGCTTTCTTCTGATCCATCAGCGCTATCTAAATCTTCTTCTACTTTAGGAATCTCTAATTCTACATCTTCAGTTTCTCCGAATTCTTCGTCATTTGGAATTTCTTCAGGTAAACCGTCCCCCGGATTCTGAATCTCTTCATTTTCAGTACTTTCATTAGATAAGTTTCCATCTAAATCTGGTAGATCGTCTTGACTTGAATCAATTGATTCTTGAACAATATCTGAATTATTTTCTACTTCTGACTCATATACCGTAGCATTAACAATCGCCCCAAAGCTACTAAACTGATTTATTAATAATCCGATTGCTAATGTTCCCTTTAAGACTTCCTTCTTGCTCCGCTTTCGATTCATTTTCACAACTCCTTCTCCAATACATAGCTCCTTTAATTATAAATAATTTATACATTTTTGTCATTAAAACATAGATAAAAAGAATATTTTGACACTCTTTTGTATATAATAAGAAATTTAGTAATAAAAAAAGAATTCAAGTATACTTGAATTCTTTTTTTATTCACCTTTACTTAAAATCTGAACACGTCGTTGAAGACTTTTAATGGTAGCATGTTTCATACTTCCACCATCTTCACCATCAAGCGTCCATTTCACGTCCTGTTCACTCTCAACTGTAATTCGATCTGTTTTAAATGTTACCACGTATTCAGGATCATATGTTCGATTTAAAAAGTCGGTTAAAATACGATGAATATCAATCAAATTTTTAGGAGCTCGAATTAATGTTACCTCAAATAGTCCATCATTTAAATCCGCTTGATTTCCAAATGCATTTTTAATCCCTGCTACAGAATCCGAATTTGAAATCATTCCAAAAATATAATCTCCCTCAATAAAACCCTCACGATGATAAATTTTACACTGATAAGATTGAATCGTTGGAAGTTTCATTAATCCTTCAATTAAATAAGCAAGTCCCCCGAGCATATTTTTGCGCGGTTGTGGTGTTTCATAAGCTACGTCTGTAAAAGCCCCAAATGCAGCAACATACATAAAATAACGCTCATTAAACATCCCGATATCAATTGGCATTGGTTTCCCATTTAAACAGAGTTCAAGTGCTTTTGGAACATTTTTAGGAATACCAAGTGTTGATGCAAAATCATTAGTTGTCCCTGTTGGAATATAACCAATCGGAGTATTCCCATTTGCTTCAATTAAGCCAGTGATTACTTCGTTCAACGTTCCATCCCCACCACTTGCGATAACCAAATCATAACTTCGAGCGACTTTCATTTTACTCACAGCATCATGCTTAGCTTTCGTTGGATAAACTGTCACTTCATATCCAGCTAAACTAAACTGAGTGACAATCGATAAAAGGTAATCCTTGATCATCCCACGACCTGACGTCGGATTGATTATAAGTAACAGTTTTTTTAGCACACTAGGCACTTCCTTTCAAAAATTTAAAGTTTTATAGCATAGTATATTATAGCACTCTCTCACATAATAAAAACCTGATTTTTTGTAAAAAAATCAGGCTATTATTATACATCTATTTAATATTAAAGTGAAGCTTTTAACGCTTCTACTTTATCTAAGCGTTCCCATGGTAAATCTACATCAGTACGTCCGAAATGTCCATATGCAGCTGTTTGTTTATAGATTGGGCGTCTTAAATCTAACATTTGAATGATTCCCGCTGGGCGTAAATCAAAGTTTTGACGAATTACTTCGACGATTTTAGCATTCGTAGTTTTCCCTGTACCGAATGTATCAACCATAATTGAAGTAGGCTGTGCGACTCCAATTGCATATGATAATTGAATCTCAATTTTATCTGCATACCCTGCAGCAACTAAGTTCTTCGCCACATAACGTGCAGCATATGCAGCAGAGCGGTCTACTTTTGTTGCATCTTTACCTGAGAATGCTCCACCACCATGACGGGCATATCCTCCGTAAGTATCAACAATAATTTTACGTCCTGTTAATCCTGCATCTCCATGAGGTCCACCGATTACAAAACGTCCTGTTGGATTAACTAAATAACGAGTATTTTCAGTTACTAATTCTTGTGGTAATACTTCATCAAATACATATTTTTTGATATCTGCTTCGATTTGCTCATGAGTTACTTCTGGTGAATGTTGAGTCGATAATAATACAGTATCAATAGCTACTGGTTTTAAAGCTTCATCATATTCAACTGTTACTTGAGTTTTTCCATCTGGACGTAAATAGTCTAATGTTCCATTTTTACGAACTTCAGTTAAACGACGTGCTAATTTATGAGCTAACGAGATTGGTAATGGCATAAATTCTTCTGTTTCATTTGTAGCAAACCCGAACATTAAACCTTGGTCTCCTGCTCCGATTGCTTCGATTTCTTCATCACTCATTGAACCAGTACGAGCTTCTAACGCTTGGTCAACACCCATCGCAATATCAGCCGATTGTTCGTCAATTGCAGTTAACACAGCACATGTATCTGCGTCAAATCCATATTTTGCACGATCATAACCAATTTGACGAATTGTTTCACGGACTGTTTTTTGAATATCAACATACGAAGACGTTGTAATTTCCCCAAACACTAACACTAATCCAGTTGTTACCGATGTTTCACAAGCAACACGTGCCATTGGATCTTTGGCTAAGATCGCATCTAAAATTGAATCTGAAATCTGATCAGCAATTTTATCTGGATGACCTTCTGTTACTGATTCTGATGTAAATAAACGACGTTCTGACACTATAATATCCTCCTTCAATTCACATTAATACTCTATATTATTAAGCTTTAGATATAAAATCATGCTTCGGGCCGTTAATTTTTGCAATTAACTTGAATCTAATCCTATTTTCCACTAAATTATATTCTAACAATGGTTGTTACATCGCCTTCGCGATGTAAAGTTTGTCTAATTATAGATTTTATGTGTATTCACAAATACAGTGAATACACACTAATAGCACTAATGGATAACATCTGCAAAAAACGCAGATGTATAGTTCATCTATTCCGACAAAGCCGGAAAGATGAGCTAACAAAAAAAGCCCGCTATAAGCGGACTTGAATAGGTAGATTCAAACCCTCTTATTGCTCGAGTTAAACTCGCTTGGGTCGGCACCTTTCAATTTCAGAGGTTGCCGCGACTTCATAGGCCCCTATGCCTCCATCGCTCTTAATAAGAGTATATTATTGTAATTTTATTAAATTTAATTCTTATCTATTATAAAGCCTTTTTATTTATTTGTCAAATATTAGCGACTTATTCTGTAAAATCAAGTTCAACATTTGAAATAGCATCGAAGCGAGTCCCAATTTTCTCAGTTGTAATATGGATTTCTTTAACATCTTTCGACACACTATCAATATGCTTACTCAACTTATCCCATCGCTCTTTATAACGCTTGAATTCATCCCCTAATTTATTCAACTCCTGTTGAATAATTAAAGCATGTTGATCCCGTTCTAAATTATTTAAAATCACTTGAATCGTTGTCAGTGTTGACATAAAAGTTGTAGGTGACACAAGCCATACTCTTTTACGTTGCGAATAAGCTACTAAATCTGGGTGATAGGCATTAATCTCAGCAAAAATTGCCTCTGCTGGTAAAAACATCACAGCCTGATCTGAAGTTTCCTGCGGTGTCACATATTTATTGAAAATATCATCAATATGTTTCTTAACATCTTGTTTGAACTGTTTCTCTGCTAGTTGACGCTCTACCTCCCCTAAAGTTCGATCCATCATACGTTGATAATTTTCAAGTGGAAACTTCGAGTCAATCGGTAAATCCCCCATTGGAAGTGGAGCATGAAGCATGGCATCTACAATAGTTCCATTTGATAACTTATACTGAGTTTCATAAATACGATCATTCTTTTCACCGAAAACAGCTGCCATAATTTGATAAAGTTGCACCTCACCAAACGTTCCTCGACTTTTTTTATCTGATAACAGATTTTGTAGTGATACAATGTCCGTTGATAAACTTTCAATCTTTTTCTGTGCTTCATCAATCTTTGCTAAACGAACCAAAATATTTTGAAATGTCTCATTCGTCTTATTAAATGACTGATCTAGCCTCTCATTTACCTTATCATTAATACGCAGCAAATTAAACTCAATCCGTTCATTTAACTTCGAAAAATCACTCTGTAATTGTTGATTCACCAAAGACGTATGCTGATTCAATTGATCTCGCATCACCCGCTCAAACTGTCCATAACGCTCAAGCACTCGCTCATTCGCCTGATTAAAACTCCCACTTAACTGAAAATTAGCATCCTGAAGTCGCTTCTCCATTCGTTGTTGCTCCTCAAGCAATTGTTTCACCTGCAAATCTAACTGTGGATTTTGACGACTTCTTGTATATAAATTTTGTCTGATTAAAATTAACAGTAATAAAAAAATAACCACAATTAATAAAATATAAACTACCGTCACTAATATCCCTCACTTCACCCATTTATTAACATTATTTTACCATATAAAAGAAAAGAACTTGAAGAATTAATCTTCAAGTTCTTTTTTCTCACCAAAATAATCTTTCACAATATAATTAGGACGTCCCTTAACCTCATTATAAATGCGACCAATATACTCTCCAATGACTCCTAAGAAGATTAACTGTACTCCTCCTAAGAATAACATGATACAAACCATTGATGACCAACCTGCCGTTGGGTTTCCATTGATCGCTGTATTAAAGAAAATGTATAGTAAATATGCAAATGCCACAAACGCCACTAAAACTCCTGTATAAGTTGCAAAACGAAGAGGCGCATTTGAAAATGCTGTGATTCCTTCAATTGCATAGTTAACAAGTTTCATGAAACTCCACTTTGTTTCACCCGCAACACGTTCAACGTGATCAAACTCTAGACAAATCGATTGATATCCAACCCATTGGAATAATCCTTTTGAGAAACGATTTGACTCTTTTAAACTAATTAAATCATCAACTGCACGACGACTTAACAAACGATAATCACGAGCTCCGTCAATGATTTCAACGTCACTCATGCGATTAATCACTTTATAAAACATATTGGCAAAGAAACTACGAATAGGTGGCTCTCCATCACGATTACGACGTCGTGTATAAATATTTTCATATCCATCTTCGTAAAGCTTAACCATTTTAGGTAAAAGCTCCGGTGGATCCTGTAAATCAACATCCATAATAACGACGGCTTCTCCACGAGCATATTCCATTCCTGCAAGCATCGCTGCTTCTTTTCCAAAGTTACGAGAAAAATCAATTAAGCAAACACGCTCATCTTTTTCACGCAACGCTTTAATTAATGGGACTGTCTGATCTTTTGAACCATCATTCACATAAACAAATTCAAATTCATATCCATTAATTTCATTCGTTACTTTTATAATTTCTTCATAAAAACGTTCAACTGTTTCTTGTTCATTGTAACACGGTACAATAATGGAAATCAGCTTCCCCATTAAGTCCACCACCTAAAATAATTTGATACTTAATTATATCATAAATTTACAAATTTATTGACGCTTTATTTTTTGAATCATCTGTGTAAACTCACCAAATCCATAACTGGCTAATACAACAAAGACCGGTAAATAAATCATTAGATACCTAGAGCGAGTTTCCCAAATTAATAGAAATAACATCACTCCAAATACCGATATCGTCATAACACTTTCAAAACATAGTTTATCTTTTAAAATACGGATACTACTTAACCACATTAAAAATAAAATTACAACATGAACCATTTGACTTAAATATAAGTATGGTAGGTTTTTATCCCCAAAAATATAATCTTGATAATTATTTGTAACAATTGGCTCACGCTTTAATTTCTCTGGAGCAAAATATGTTCCATCTGACCACGTAAAATTTAACTTAGAATTCAAATGGTTGATAAATCCACCCACTCCAAAAGCTTCTAATCGTTCCTTCATTAGACGAATGTGTTGTGCTTGAATCTCATCATTTGACCAACCACTATCTTTTAAAAATCGCGTCATATTCGTATCCTCATCATCATATCCACCTAATCCTTTAAGTCCCATCATCACCCAATGTGTCTTTGGAAATCCTACTTCACTCGATGCAACAGGAATCAACGGTTTTATGGCGAGTTTATAACTCATCATCGTCACTAATACCATTAAAATGAGCGGTGCACTTAATCTAATGAATCCGTCTTTTCTCGTTAAGAAATAATGAATTAAAATAGCCACCAAAACAACTAAAGCATGCGTCTTCAAAAGGCCTCCAAGACCTAGTACTAATCCTAAAGTTACTAACAATCCTATTTCTTTTTTAGGAGAACGATAAATCTTTGCATACAAATAAAGTGATAAAATAGGTAAAATCATGCCTAAGGTATCGGTGTACACAATAGTAGTATATGTATAAAATGGTGTAATTAAAATAGATAAAATGCTAAATAAAGTAGCTCGTTGTAAGCCATACATTTCTTTAATAAACAAATACATAATCCATACCGATAAAAATACAATACTTAAATTCACCACTATTAACGGCTTTAACAGATCAGTAAATCCCATAAACCTAAATATCTTAAACAACCCTGTTACTAATAACAAGATTGGAAGGTTATTAGGGCAGTAGAAATAAAAATACTGATCTATTTGTCGAAACTGAATCGATAAATCATACGCCTCATCATACACTTTTCCAAAATCCCATGTTGGATTAACTGTAAAATAACGTGCAAAGAAAAACTGTAATATAATTAAAATAATAAAACTCCCTATTGATATAACCATTAATCTTTTCTCATTACACTTTTCAAGTCTTTTATTTAAAAAGTATAAGCCACTTAATACAATAATGACTCCGAGTAAAATCACGACAGGATTCATTATTTTAAATATTTTAAATGGAAATATGCTTGTATTTAATAAAATGTACCCAAAAACAATGACAAATATAACATTAAATAATGTCATTAATCCTAACTTTATACCAGAAATATTCATAAAAATCTCCTTTTTATTACCTACCCTTATTTTCACATAAAAACCCTTGGTTCATTCATATTAACCAAGGGTTTTTTTCTGTTTATTCTTCTTTTTCAACTTCCGGTAAAACTTCTATTTTTACTTTTTTAATACGGCGATCTTCAACTTCAATAATCGTGAAAACTAAGTGATGATACTGATACATATCGCCGATATCGGGAATATCCTCAATCTTTGAATACATCCAACTTCCTAGAGAATAAGCATCTTCTGGAATATCTAAATCTATATCCATAATATCAAATAATTCATCTAAATCAATATCAGCTTTCGCCTCATATAAAGTATCACTTTTTTTCGTAACTAATTGTTCTTCTTCATCATGTTCATCATAAATTTCCCCAACCACTTCTTCTAAAACATCTTCCATAGTCACGAGTCCAGCTGTTCCACCATATTCATCCGCAACAATTGCAATGTGTTGTTTTTCAAATTGTAATCGAGTTAATAAATCTGATACACGCATCGTATAAGAAACATACATTGGGTCTCTCATAATATCTACAATATTTATATCTTCAACTGAACCTTTTTCAATAATTTCAGCAAATAAATCACGTTGATATAAAATCCCTATAATATTGTCCCGCGATTCCTCGTAAACAGGAATGCGCGAATATTTCTCTTCTAGAAAAACATTTTTTATATCTTCATTGGAATCATGAATACTTACAGCTGTGACATCTACTCGAGGCGTCATAATATCCTTAACAAAAGTTTCACTTAAATCAAGAACACTTTGAAGCATCTCAACTTCATCTTGCTGTAATACACCCTCTTCCTCCATTGTATCAATGATTACGTTCAACTCATCTTCAGTCACAGATGGTTCTTCCTCTTGCTTTGTGTATAACTTAGCTACAAAATCTTTTAAAATCATAAAAAGCTTAATAACAGGCTTCAAGATAATAATTAAAGTATAGTAAGTCGAACCAATCGCTAATGAGAATCGTTCAGCATTTTCCTTAGCATAAGATTTAGGTAAAATCTCACCAAAAATAATAATTAGAATCGTCATAACTCCTGTTGCAACTGCAGCGCCTGACGCGCCTAATAAATCGGTTGCTACAATAGTTGCAATCGATGCCGATGCTAAATTAACAACGTTATTTCCAATTAAAATAGCGAGTAATACTTCATCAAAACGCTCAGCTACATTTAATGCTTTTTTAGCACCTGGTCTTCCTTCATCGGCATACTGACGTAAACGAATCAAATTTACACTCGAAAAAGCAGTTTCTGAGGCACTAAAAAATGCTGATAAAATAATCATACCAACAAGTATTAAATAATACATGGACGGGTCCAAAATAATTCACACTCCTATAATTTCATAATTATGTAATTTTTTTATGTAGAATACTATATCAATTTCATTTGTATTTGTCAATATTCTCGATTTGTTTATACAGTTTCCACACATTTAAATCTTCTATTTTTTTATCATTAATCGACATTTTAAATACATAGCATTCTTATAAATTTGCTATAAAAAAACTCTAAACATCTACTTTATTATGGTAGACACTTAGAGTTTTCATGCTTTTTCAAAAAATAATTAATAAAAATCTAAAGGATTTGGCGCATAACTTGGTTGGCTTCCTGTATTCGTACGAATCTCAAAATGTAAGTGAGTTCCTGTCGAATTTCCAGTGTTTCCAGCTCCACCAATTAATTGACCAGCTTCCACAATATCTCCAGCCTTAACATTCATAGAATTTAAGTGAGCATAACGTGTATAATAACCATTTTTATGATTTATTAGAATGACATTTCCATAAGCTGCATTATAACTTGCACTCACAACAACTCCATTATCAGCTGCATAAACAGATTGCCCTGTACTAGCAGAAATATCAATTGCATAATGTCCGCTATAACATAAATAACCACATGTTACGTTACGTGATGTCGTTGGCCATACCCAGTTTCCAGTTCCTACTCCTGAGACAACCTTTGTTCCTCGAATAATGACCTCTTTAACTGGTTCTGAAAGTTGAGTTTCTTCAACCACTGTTGAATTTGTTTGCTCACCATTCACATATTCGACTTTGGTACGCGTTAAAAACTCACCATTTTGACCCGTTTGTGTCACCTTAGTTTGTCCTTTTAACATCGTCTCATCATCAATATATTCTGTTTCATAAGAAATTGGTGCAACATTAACTTTCTCTTGTTCCGTTTGAACATGGATGATTGGATTTAATGGTGTTACATCTAACTCCATTCCTAATAACTCACCCCATTTTAAACCTTCCACCTGAGGGTTTAATAGGATAAGCTCTTCCTCTGTTAAACCATAATCACGAGCAATATACCAAAGAGACGAATCCTCTCCAAATGTGACAGTCTGTTGTGGCTCCTTTTGACCATATAACATCATACGACGCATTTGGTCAGTTGTTAACACCTCATCAGGTGCTGCATAACTTGATTCAACTTTAACAGGTTCTACAACTTTAGCTCCAATATATTGAGATCCCGTCTCTGATAAAGCTTGAATTGGATTTTCTGTATCCATAATTTTAGCTAAATTTTCAGTGCCTGTATAATACTTCATTAAATCCATTAATGTTGATTCAACAACAGCTGTATCTTTTACCGCAAACTTTTGCTCTCCAATTGTCACAACATTTGTTGACGTTTTAAAATCCGCTTTTTCTGCTACTTGTGATAAGACAGCTTGATTATCAATTGAATCAACTGGTAATAAAGTTACTTCTTCCTCCACACGAACATTCGTCGGTGCATAGATGACTTGATCTGGATATTGTTGTAATAATTCTTTCATATGATTTTCAATGAAAGTATCATATTCTTCTTTATTGTTGATTAATCCAACAACTTCATCATTTATATAAATTCGATAAACTACATGTTGATTATTTGGGGTTACCGTTTGAGCATGTGTTACCTGCTGCTGACTGTTTGCAAACATCATCGTTGCAATAACTGCCCCAACTAATTTTTTCTTCATCATTACGACCTCCATACTTTGTTAAACTCTAACAAAGTTCCCTACGTCTTGGTGACTTAGTATATTTTTAAAATTTTATTCAACTTCTCTCTTAAGTTCTATTCAATTGTTTCATATAGATATGTCCAACTTGTGTTCTAAATGTGAAAAACCCTGCTTTTTTATTATAAATCAAACATTTTATCAGAAAATATACTATTTTTCTACAGAAATACATCATTTTTAAAACTTTATTATCTCTTACTTATGTATCCGTTTTCTTCATTGTGTTTTTAAGCAGAAAATACAAAAAAAACCTCTATTTTTGCTAAAAATAGAGGTTCTTTGAAAAATTTTAATTATTTTGATAATTCAAAAATAACAGTTTCATATGGTCTTAATTCTAAAGAAGATAATTGATAATCAAATTCTTTGTAGTTTGATAGGATAATTTGTTTCACTTCTCCATCAAATGAACGTGTTACTGTCTCTTCGCTAAAGTTCGCTACTAATAATAATTTTTTATCTTCATTTTCACGAATATAAGCAA
The DNA here is from genome assembly GCF_938044715.1 of uncultured Turicibacter sp. Classification (NCBI taxonomy): domain Bacteria; kingdom Bacillati; phylum Bacillota; class Erysipelotrichia; order Erysipelotrichales; family Turicibacteraceae; genus Turicibacter; species uncultured Turicibacter sp. Next base: position 15,455 of record NZ_CALIOS010000040.1, on the reverse strand, counting down.
AAATATGCTCATCTTCTGGAAGTAATAATTCATATTTACCGTAAACAATAACATCGCTAAATTCAGTATTTTTACGTAAATTAATTAATTTTTTATAGTGATGGAAAATCGAATCTTTATTTTCTAACGCATCTTTCACGTTAATTTCCGTATAGTTTGGATTTAATTCTAACCATGGCGTAGCGTTTGTGAAACCTGCATTTACTGAGTTATCCCATTGCATTGGTGTACGGGCATTATCACGTCCATTTTTCCAAATTGCATCCATCATTTCTTCATGTGTATAACCTTTTTTGATATTATCACGATAGAATTGTAAAGTTTCAATATCATTATATTGTTCTAATTTTTCAAAATGAACATTTGTCATCCCAATTTCTTCACCTTGATATACGTATGGTGTTCCTTGCATTAAATGTAGGATTGAAGCAAACATTTTAGCTGTTTCAACACGGTACTCTTTATCATTTCCCCAACGAGAAACAATACGAGGTAAATCATGATTGTTCCAGAATAATGAATTCCATCCTTCTCCATCAAGTGATGTCTGCCATTTACTTAAAATTTGTTTAAATTTAAGGAAATCAAATTGAGTTGGACGCCATTTTCCTTCTTGAGGATGCCAATCGATTGAAGCATGTTCAAATTGGAAAACCATTGATAACTCATGACGTTTTGGATCTGAATATAGTTTTGCAATTTCAGGTGTTGCACCCCATGTTTCTCCTACCGTTAAAACATCGTAGTTTCCGAATGATGCTTTATTCATTTCTTGTAATAATGGATGTAGACGAGGTCCATTTCCTGTAATTTTTTTATCTACCTCTTTACCAATTAAATCAATTACATCCATACGGAATCCACCGATTCCTTTTTCTAACCAGAAATTCATCATCTTATGAACTTCTTCTTGTACTTTAGGGTTTTCCCAGTTTAAATCTGGTTGACGCTTACTAAATAAATGGAAATAATACTGACCTGTTGTTTCATCATAATTCCATGCAGGCCCCGAGAAAGTCGAACCTAAATCATTCGGAACTCCGCCATCTTCTGCAGGATCTCGCCAGATATAATAATCACGATATGGATTATCTTTTGATTTTTTAGCTTCTAAAAACCATGGATGCTCATCTGAAGTATGATTCACTACTAAATCCATAACAATACGGATTCCACGAGCATTCGCTTCTTTAATCAACTCATCCATATCTGCCATTGTCCCAAATTCAGGAGCAATATCTTGATAATCAGAAATATCATATCCATTATCATCCATTGGAGATTTATAAACCGGTGATAACCAAATCACGTCAATTCCTAATTCTTTTAAGTAATCTAATTTTTCAATAATTCCTCTTAAATCCCCTACTCCATTTCCACTTGTATCTTTAAAGCTTCTTGGATAGATTTGATAAACAACTGATTTATGCCACCACTTTTTCTCCATCATAATTCCTCCCTGAAATTCATTCCTTATCGAAACGATTCAATTTCTAACTTTATTATAGATACTGCCATTTAAAAACTCAATTAAAAAGAATTGTAAAACCGTTTACTTATTGATCTCAGATTTTTAAAAAAGCCACCTCCTGTAAACAAGAGATGACTAATAAGCCATAACTATTTTAAGATGCTTTCAATTTGATCATCAATTTGTCTAACTGCTGTATCTAAAATAGATTGAATTTGATCGGGCATTGATACAAATTCCTTAGCGGCTTCTTTGTAAGGTAAATATAAATAATTAAATTCAGACTGATTCGGCAGTGGTAAAGATCGATGCAACTGTTTTTTTACAACCGTATAATACTCATCCTGTGAAATTGGGACTTCATAATCAACCGGTGCAATGGAACGGTTATATTCATAACGAGCAGTAGCTACATCAACACTTAATAAAAATCTAAAATACTCTTTTGCTAAATCTTTATTTTGACTATATTTCGTTAATTGATACGTATCAATCTTCATATACGTATATGGTAAAACATCTTCTTTAAAATTAGGAATTGCTTGATATCCTAAATTATCATAACTTTCACTTAGTGAATTAACTAACTTAGCGGGTGCAATCATTAAATTGGCTTTACTATTAAGGAATGATTTGTAAATATCCCCTTCATTATTATAAAATGCACTTGGCTCTAATAGTTGTAACATCATCGATAAGCCTAAAATAGATTCCTCTTTGTTTAATCCAATATCATAAAAATTCGTATCTCCAAAATTATCAATCCCAACCGTATATCCCCCAAAACCAGTCACAAATGGTGTTATATGATAAATATCTTGATAATCAATAACTAACGATACATCTGAATAATCGTCTAACGCATTAAATGCGCTTAAACCCTCTGGAAATTTCGACTTATCATAAAATAAAATATCCGTATCCGCATTATAAGGTACCCCATAATACTCCCCTTTAAATTTAAAGCCTGATTTAACAGCAGGTAAAATATTTAATTCCTCAAAAATATCACTAATTGGACTCAATGCATTCATTTGAACCAACTGAGAAATTAAGGTATGGGATAACGTAATTACATCCGGATAATCAGGAGTTCCAACATATAATGGAAGATTAGAAACGACTTGTTCAGAGGTCATAATTTTCATCTCAATCTTCACTCCGTACTTCTCTTCAAATTGCTCATTTAATTTACTTAAGACTTTAAACTCATCACTACTTACCCAAACTCTTAAAATATCTTCTTCTAATAAATCTAAACGATTAATATTTTGATATAAACCCACTGAAACCATAATAAAAAAAACAATATAGATAAACTTTTTCACCCAATCACCCTTTGTTTTCCATTTAATCTAATTATATCAAAAAAAAGGGGAAGTCTAAAGACTTCCCCTCGGAGTTTACAATTTATTTAATCTTTTTAAGCGCTGAAGTTAAACGTGGCGCAATAATCTCATATACCGTTAAAACTAATAATCCTTTTAAAGCATTAAATGGAATATAAACAAATGCAATCGCTGCACCGTATCCTAAATCAAATGATAACCCCGGAATAAATGAACTTAACGTTGTCCACTCTCTAATCTGTGTAAACCAGAAATTCCCGAAATAAATTGGCGTAATAAAGAAGTAGTTACAAATTGTTAAAACCGCACTAAATCCTGCAATCACTAAGAAAAAGCGAAGAGCTTTCTTCATGAAGCTTGCCCCATCGATATACTTTTTAACTAATACATATAAACAAGCAATCGTTGTTGAAGCAATAAATGCTGTAATCACACCAATTCCATATGGAGTCGTAAGCCCCATTATCATCACATGAACTAAAGACTTAATCGCTGCTAATAAAATGGCTGGCCATAAACCAAAAATTTCAACTGTTAATAAAACGACTAATTCACTTAGATCAAACTTTAAAAATGGTACCGGTGGATATGGAATTTCAATAAACATTAAGATCGCACCTAATGCCGCTAAAACGCCAAGTAAAACTAAATTTTTTGTGTTCTTAAAAATACTGTTTGAGTTTTTCATATACTCTCCTCCTAAAGATAGATTTGTAAATATTCGTAAAATCCTTTTTAAAATATAGTTGTACCTTAGATAAGTATTAATTCTATTACTAAAACAAATTTCTATTAATAGTATTTATTAATCCCTATTCAAAATAGCTATAAAAATAAAAAAGATCTCACGTAATAAATCTTCGTGAGATATCTCTAAAAAAGAGTATATCAAAAACGAATCTTCTCCCATCCAGACTTTCACTGTCGGCTCTGGAATCACACCAGATCAACCTTTCGGCTTGCGGGCTAATACCGCCGGTAGGGACTCTCACCCTGCCTCGAAGATTTATTAGTTTTTTAATTTACACGCTTATTGTAGCCCACTCCATTAAAACTGTCAAGTCAGACGCACCAAAACCTACCATTTTCTTCTAGAGTGAATCATGACCTTATAATTTTGTGGATTCGCATACGTTTCAACGAACTCTAAAACCTGCCCATTCATCAAAACAGACGTCAACTCCATATAAATCAATGGATCATTTAACGGAACTTCAAGTAACCCCGCTACCAACTCATCAGCTTTAATCGCTGTTACCATTTGTGTTCCTGACGCAATCTTAACATTCAACTCCTGATCTAAATACGCATAAATCGAACGATGAATCACGGAGCGAGGTAACTCCTTAATCACTGATAATGGAATATAGTTATGTTCTAAAGTCATGGGTCTATCATCTGCCATACGCAATCTTAACAAACTATGCACCTTATCCCCAACTTTGATTTCTAAGTGATGAGCAATACGTTCATCTGCAATTATAATATCATAATCAACAACTTTAGTATGTGGCTTCATTCCCTTACTAATAATCTCTGATGTAAATCCAACAAGCTCTGCTACAGGCTCATGTAATTTATTATCTGCTACAAAAGTTCCCACTTTTTCCTTACGATAAAGCTTTCCTTCCTTAATTAATTCCTCAATTGCTTTTCGTGCTGTCATACGTGAAACATCATACTTCATTGCTAAATCTCGTTCTGATTGAATCATTGCATTCGGTACCAATGATTTAATTTCTTCTTCAATAAGTAGTTTAACCTTTAAATATGCTGGTTGTGCCATAACTCATCCCTCTTACCAAATAAAGGAGACTATTAAAAAGTCTCCTTACTCTTCTTGTTGAATTAATTGTTGATAACTACTCGAAATATCATCATAGTTAAATCCCTTACGCATCAGGGCATTTACAATTTTAACTTTCTTATCATAACCGCTTAATGCCTGATGTCTTCTAAATAACTTTTCCATTTCTTTAACTAAAATGCGTTGATCTGAGTCTTCATCTTCAAATTCAATCTGATTAATCGCCTTCTCAATCACAAAGCGACTAAATCCTTTATTCATTAAATGCTGAGATACTTTTTGCTTTATAAAATGTGGACCATATTTCGTATTAGTTTTAAGCACCTGATTTGCTAATTTCATTGCATTTTCAAGCTGAGTGTCATCATCATATAATTTCAAATGCTTGTCAATTAAACGAGAGGAAACTCCTTTTTTCAATAGATCCTGAGAAATACCAGCTGGACCCTTTTTCCCCATAATCGAATGGTGCGAAATATAAGATATAGCATACTGTTCATCATTTAATAATCCAACGTTCGTTAAACGCTCCAGTACCTCTTTAATCATTAAAGATTCATATTCTTTAAGTTCTAGTTTTTGATAAATTTCTGCAGTGGTATAAGATTTACGACTTAAAAGATTTAAGGCGTACTGATAAGCACGTCCTAAATCTAATTTCGATTGAAGCTCTTCATAAATCGCTTCATCTAATTCCTTTCCCGCTACTAATCGATATTTTAAAACAATCTCTTCATGAACCGCTAAAACTTGAGTTAATCCTGATTCATCTAAAATCGTAACTTCATAGTCTAATCCTTTTAAATGCTCAAGCTTTAAAACTTTATAACACTTGTTGTTCATAATATTCTTCACTATCTTTTAACACATCTTCTACAATATTCTTAGCAGAATAAGGACGTGATAATTGGTTAATATTCTGTTTCATTTCTTCAAGCATTCCCTCTTCATTTAAAATAATGAGTACATGATAAATTAACTCAGATTCACTTGAAACGATGACAGATGCTCCTTTTTCTTCAAAATAACGGGCATTTTCAAGTTCTTGCCCATAAACAGGATTATATAAAATAACCGGGACTGACTTTACCGCGGCTTCAGTTAATGAAATACCTCCCGGCTTAGTCACCATTAAATCAGCGATATCTAAGAGTTCATTCATCTCTTTACAATATCCTAACACTTGTAAGTTAGCGTAACTGGCTTTAACTTCCATCATTTTCTCATACATTTTATGATTGTTTCCACAAACCACTACAACTTGGATCTCCGGTTGTGATGCTAAACGAGTGGCAATCTCATCAACATGAGAAACAACACCGTATGCTCCAGCAGAAACGACAACCGTTCGTTTATTAGGATCTAACTGATATTTTTCATAGATTTCAGATTTAGGATGTTTTTTATAAAATTTAGAATTGATTGGTATTCCTGTTAACATGAATTGGTTTTGAGAAAGTCCATTTGCAACGCCCCAAGCAACCATTTTATTACTTGCAACATAATGACGACGAGCCCCTTTATACAACCATAATCCGCTAGCATAATAATCAGTAATAACTGTGTAAATGGGAATTTTAAATCCCTTTTCTTCAAGTGTGTATAAAGACGTTACCGGAAACACACTGATAATAGCATCAGGTTTAAACGAATTAATCTTATTGCGAAGTGAGCGAATTCCGAATTCTAAATAAGGTTTTAAAATTTTAGCATGAATTGAATCATGAATAGCATAGCTTGAACCGTAATATAACATACGATAAAGATCTTTTCCAATTGGTTTATATGTTTTTAAATACGCCTTTTGTAAAGTTTTTGATAAAGTCGGAAATTCTTCAGAATATAAATCATATTCCTCTACAATTACATTTTCATGTTTCATAAACTCTTCAGTTAGAGCGCTAGAAACTTGTAAATGCCCACTTCCAAACGGAGCTGTTAATATTAATACTTTCGTTGAACGAGTCATTTTTCCCTCTCCTTCTTTATTTAGGTAATATTAAAGTTGAAAGACTAATCAATATAATAGCACAAATTAATAGTTGTATCTATATTGTTCCTTTAGCTTACCACTCTTAGACATAAAAACTCTTTTTTCTTAAGAATTTTTAAGTTTTAAACTAGTTCAGAAAATAAAACCATCTCAATATTTAAGAACGTATTAATCTTTATTAATCTATAATCAATTATCATTTGATTATCCTATTTTTATTCAGTACTAACTTGATAAAAAGGGGACCTCCAGTATCTAAAGGTCCCCTTTTTATTATTTTGATTTGTATGGGACATTTAAATATTGGAGTGTCGCTTTAACCACAGCTTCTCCCCACTTCTCATAATTAGCCTTCCATTCATTGCTATCTTTCACATTATCGATATAAGCATATTCAATTAACATGGTTTCAGGACCATAGTTTGGAATAGCTTTATAATTATCATTATACTTTAATAAAGTAGAAGCTTGTGTCGCTTTTCCACCTGTTTCACGAATAATATATAAATAATCCATATAATCATTTTGGCAACCATATGTCGTTACATAGTCAGAATCTTTACATAAATAGTACTTTTTATAAGATCCCTCTGACACTCTAAACTCACTTTTTTCTGAATCTCGTGGACCCTGACCTGCTGCAGTTAAAGCAGAAGCTACAAGTTCTCCCCATTCATTGGTCGCAGAAACTGGCGTATAAACTTCAAACCCTTCCAATGATTTATCATAAGAATTTAAATGATTTGAAATCATGTATTTAGGTTGGTATTGATACGCCTGTTCAACTCGCCCCTCTTCATAATAAGGAGATTCATTATAATCAAAGTTTCCTTTTCCAGCTGGATCTAGATCTTCCGTTCTCGTCATCTTAACTTTCAATCCATGATCTTCTAAACGAGACGTAATATAGTTTGCAATTTTAAGTACTTCTTCTGCTTCTAATAAATTATTGAATGCTGTTCCTGTATCCAATCCACCATGCCCTGGATCTATTAAAATATCATAGACATCCTCTGGTAACTCAGTCACATCTTTCACATCAATAGCTAGCCTTCCTTGGTACGTCTTAACTTCGATATGCTTTGCAATGCCATCTCTTTGAATCGTATACCATTCATCAAACACTTTGTCATGTGTATAAATCGGTTCATTATTAAAATATAAATAATATCGCCCTGCTTCTAAATTTGCTAACTGAATTCCTTTATTTGTCTCACTTTCATACTTTTCATTAACAACTTCTATACCTTCATGATTAACTAATTGATAAGTTTCAATCGTTTCAGCTGGCGTATTCACCTTAACATGTAATGACTCTGCATAAAAGTTATGCTCAACATAATCATAATGCTCTAATTGCTCATTAATTAGGATTAAATCTTTCCCTTCAAATGTTGGCGTTAAGGCACCCTGAGTTGAATGATTCAGTGTTGTTTTAGCATCTTCATCTTGAACAGTTGATGTAAAAATAACCCCTGATTGTTCCCCACTAAAAACAAGAGATAAAGCATGATATTCCTCTAAAGATACAATTGGAATCTCAACTTTAATACGAAGCGTATCCCCTTCTTTATTCATTTCCTTTGGAATAAACGATTCTAACACTTCTTCTTTAGAAGAAATTAATTGATAGCTTAATGATTTTAAATTTAAACTTTTTAGTTCTTGTTGATTTAAAACATGATCAAACGTCAGCCCATTGTCATCCATCAAAAAATTTTCAATCGATTGAGTAAATCGTTGATTATCTTTTTGTGTTGTAATCGTCTTTTTCAATGTATTCGAAAAGGCTAGCCCTTTTTTCTTTGCTTTAAACTCAATATGATATGCTGTTTCAGGTTGCCCAAGTTCAACTTCAAATGTCGTTTGACTTGAATCTAACTGATACACTTCATCATTGACTTTAATAACAATATCTTTATATTGCTCTACATCTAATGCTTCCCAACTCATCGTTAAATTAAATGAACTAGCTCCTACTTCCTCATTTAAATCATTTGTTATCGCGAACTGAACCGGTACCTTATCTGTTAACAAAGCTTTTATCCCAAAGAATAAACTCAAAATAAGAAATAAACAAATTAAAATAAAAATACTAAAACGTACTTTATTAATTCTTCTTCGCTTTACTACTCTCTTCTTTCTATATGTATTTCCTCTATATTGATAATTTGTCATTCTCTTCACTCTTTCAAATACAATCTCTTTTTTTACTTCAATTAGTGTTTTCTAAAAATCAATAATCTTACCTAATCAAATGAAGTCCGACAATATTTTATCACAAAAAAGGAAATCATACGTGTTTTTACAAGATATTTCTAAAATTTTGAATTCTTCTTATCCCTTCTTTCAAAACATTATAATCACAACAATAAGATAAACGAACATAGCCAGAATCCTCTACCTCAAATGCGATTCCTGGAACAAGTGCCACCTTTTCATTTTCTAATAATTTAATCGCAAACTCCTTTGAAGACAATCCATACTCACTCGCATCTAAATACAAATAAAAAGCTCCATCAGGTCTCACAATATTCTTAAAATAAGGCTTCAGATTCTCATATGCATAATCACGATTTCTCTTATAATAAGACCTAATATTATCCAAAATCTCCGGATGCTTTAAAGCCTCGATAGCCCCATACTGAGAAACCGTGCTAACCGATGCTACCATATTATGATGTACCAACCCAACTAATTTCATATAGTGACGCGGTCCCATCACATACCCAACTCGCCACCCCGTCATCGCAAAAGACTTCGATAAACCATTCATCACAAACAATCGATTACGCAAATCATGATATTGACTAATAGATGGATACTCTTGATTATCAAACAAAAGCTCTCTATAAATCTCATCAGAAATCACAAAAATCGGTCTATCTTTAATGCACTCATAAATACATGCCAAATCTGATTCAGTCATCAACTTTCCTGTTGGATTACAAGGCGAATTTAAAATGATAGCCTTCGTCTTATCTGTGATCAAACTTAATAACTTCTCTTTTTCAATTCTCATACTTGTTGATAACATATCGTAAGGAACAACTGTACCACCATTCATCTCAGTATTACTTTGATAAAGTACAAATGAGGGATTAAAAACTATTACCTCATCCCCCTCCTCAAGAATAACCTTCAAAACAGCACTAATCGATTCTGAAACACCGTTTGTAATAATCATTTCATCCATCGTATACTCTTGATGAAATTTTTCCTTACAATATGCTAACAGTGCTTCTTTCAACTCAGGAACTCCAAAAAAATTCGCATACCCTAACGAATCTTTTAACAAACGACGATGTAAATCCTTGCGGATTAACTCATACGTCTCATGAAATAAATGAGGCTCCCCAAGTGTAAAATCAACGACATCATCATAGGAATCTGCTAAATTCTTCATTTCCCTGATAATCGAAGGATGGACCGTATTCAACCTTTTATTTACTCTCATCTTCATTGATTTATCTCCCTCCTCTATAACTAAACTATATGACTCAAAAACAAAAAATAGTCATAAGCTCATGCTCATGACTATTTTTTTAAAATGTTAACTACATTATACAAACTTGATATGAAATTTAAGACTCAAACTGAGCATCAATTTTAGATTCATTATTCATCAAAATCAGGATCAATATTTAATTCAAAATAGAATTTAACTCCCCGCTCCGTATTGATCACGCCGTAATTACTTTGATGCAACTCTAAAATCTTACTCACAATCAATAATCCAAGTCCTGTTCCACCACTATCACGATTACGAGACTTTTCTAAACGATAAAATGGCTCCCAAATTAAATCTAACTCATTTTCAGGAATAAAAATCCCTGTATTCTCAATTTCAAAACGTGCCGTTTTATCATAACGCTCAATCGTTATATAAATCGCCTCATCAGAAGAAGTATACCGAATTGCATTCGAATAAAGATTCATTACAACGGTCATAATCTGATCAGAATCTGCCTCAACATAAACATCATCTAAATCAGTCAACACATTTAAATGCTTCTCCTCAGCTAAATGACTCATCTTCTTATGAACATGCTCCACCAACATCTTCAAATTAAAACTACTTAAATCTAACTCATCCGGCTTCGATTCCATTCGCATATAGTTAAGCGTATCCTGAACCATCATCGTCATACGATCGACTTCTTCAATAATCGAATCAACCTGAACGGTCATCTCATCTTTAGTCAAAGGCTTTGATTTAACGCGATTCGCAATCCCCTTAATAATCGTCAACGGCGTCTTTAATTCATGTGAAATCGTCGCAAAGAAATTAGATCGCATCTGCTCAAATTCACGTTCTCTTGCAATATCATCCTTTAGTCTTTCATTAGCTGCCTTTAACTCACTTAACGTATTATGAAGATTATCACTCATCACATTAATATTTGTTGCTAAATCCTTTAACTCATCATCAGAACTAACCTGACACTTCTCAGAAAAATCGATATTCGCAATATTCGTTGTAACCCGCTTCATATGCAATAATGGCTTTGTAATATGCTCTGTTAACCAAATCGCAAATACTAAAACTAAAATTGCTAAAATCATAAAAATAAAAATATAATAGTTTGTAAAAACGGCTAACATCTCACCTAAAACTTGTAATGAATAGGTAAACTTTAAAATCAATTGTTGACCTTCTTTAAACGTTACCGTCGTATAATAATGAAATGACGTCACATTCTCAACTCTAGAAGATTCAAAGAAAATATCATTCTCAGCTAATCGATCTAAATTCAGTTGAGTCGTCGTCGGACTATAAATATCATACTCTACTAAATGATTATCCTTCACATCATTTAAATATGAAATAAACTCCGGCGAATAAAAATCAATATTTAGCATATCTTCTTTAATTTCATAAACCAACTGATAAATCTGATTTTGTTTATAACTTGGATAAGCAAAATCATAAAAATAATATTGAGCCGCAATATCTAAGCTAATCGTCGCAAAAAATAATCCGAATAATAATAAAAAGATTTTAGTCGCTAAACGCAAAACTAGATCACCTCAAACTTATATCCAACCCCAAAAACAGTATGAATATATCGTGCGTAATTTCCTAGTTTTTTACGAATTTTTTTAATATGTGTATCGACTACACGAGTATCGCCAAAATAATCAATCCCCCATACCGCATCTAAAATGCGATCGCGATCTAGTGCAATACGATGATTTTCAATTAAAAAGACAAGTAAATCAAATTCTTTTGGTCTAAAATCAATTAACTCATTATCGATACGTACTGTACGTGATAACTTATTAACGACAAGTCCATCAAAAGCTAACTCATAAGTTGTTACTTCATCTTCCTCATTCGTACGAGCCAATAATCGATTAATTTTTGCTAATAAAATTTTATTTTCAAAAGGCTTAGTAATATAATCATCAACTTTTAAATCATAACCCTTCACTTGATCTTCAACACTTGAACGTGCTGTTAAAATCATAATTGGAACCTTAGAAACCGATCTAATCTCTTTTAATACTGAAAAGCCATCTTTTCCTGGCATCATTAAATCTAATAATGCTAAGTCAATTTGTTGTGAATGAAATAAACGTAAAGCTTCCTCCCCATCTTTCGCTTCAATTACTTCAAAATAATCGCCTAAAAAATCAACTAAAATCTCTCTAATTTTCACTTCATCTTCTGCTACTAATACTTTATATCTAATACTCATCTCAACACTCTCCAATAGTGAACAAAATAATCTATTTAAAATTTAACATAAATGAATACATTTTGTACACACGAAAAACATAGTTTTTTTTATTAATATAATATATAGCTTTTTTTCAGAATGGAGTATTCAACATGAAAAACAATCAATATCCAATTAAAAAGATACTTGGCTATATCTTATCTATTAGTAGTATCCTTTTTATTTGCATCATATTCTATCAACTGCACTCAAAAGATTTAAAAATAAATAGTCATCAGCAAAATCAAATTTATTCTAATTCTTATTCAACCGAAATGACATCTCATTCTGTTAACAATACATGTGAAATCGTCATATCAGAAAAAGATGATGATTATATTAAAGCCTTGCAAACTGATTTTCCAAATTGTAAAATTATTGAAAAGAACGACTTGTTTCAATTCGATTTAATTAACTATCTCTCAAACTTATTTAATTAATTTAAAAGGACTGCCTAGGCAGTCCTTCTTTTAACTCTTATTTTTCAAAATAACTAGTCATAGAAGAAGCAACAGATACTAATTCATCTTCTTCTAATGTTTCAGAAACTAAGAAAAACTCTACTCCACGATCAACCCAAGTAATTGAATTGTCGCTTAAAGCTCCAATTGTTCCGTTAATTAAAACAGGCTCTCCTGCCACTGTTTCAAGATTACCAGTTTCTGAATAAGAAGCTGGTTCTTGAATCATTGTGAAGTCTTTATCTCCATCGAACGTCATAATAATACGTTCACCCATTTCAGTTTCAATTGATTGTTTATTTGAAAGAGTTGTTCCCTCTGGTAAATATGAAGGATACAATTCACCTGTTAATGTGTTAATTACACCTTCGCCCATTGTTTCTTGAGAATACTCCATTGTTTGTTGACAATCAAAATATCCATCAGCTAAATCCTCATTAAATTTGAATGATGTAAATTTCATTGAAACGCGTGGTGTTCCCTCCGCATCCATCACATACACTTCAGTTGGTGTTAATGATTTTTTATCAAACACCACTTTTTGTGTTGTTAAATCACGATTTCCATGATAATTAGCTACTGTCTCAAATGTATAGCAATCGTCTTCAGATAAGAATGAAGTTTCAGTATCATTTAAGATATCTGATAATAATGATTGATATAAATACACTTGTGAACTTGATAATGGCCAATCACTTTGGAATTTAAATTGTTTGTTTAACGCTGGTGTTAAAACATAAACTCCATCGTCATTTTTTAAGATGATTTGTTCATTGTTAGTTGTTTCATTTTTCAATGTTACTTTGTAGTAATTTGGTTGTTGGTAAGCCACTTCTACGTTGTATTGATACATTTGTCCATTATTATCAACTTCCATAACCCCAGTTGCATAATAAGACTTCGCATCGTCGAGATTACTTGTTAACTTATCTACGACGTCTTGCTGTGACATTTCTCCGCATCCTGCTAATAGCACGGTAAGCATTACTGCGAACACTAAACATAATTTCTTCATCGCTATCCACCTCTTTATTAAGTTCATTTCAATAAATAATATGAATTCGATATTTAATTTATGCTTTCTAATACATAAAACTACCATATTAATTAAATACTAATAATATTCAAAACGAAAGGAGCATCGAAGATGGCTATTATTCAGCGTATTGCATTAGTTCTAACAATTATTGGTGCAATAAATTGGGGACTAATTGGATTTTTTGAATTTGATTTAGTTGCTTACTTATTTGGTGGGCAAACAGCAATTATTTCAAGAGTTATTTATGGATTAGTTGGAATCGCAGGACTTATAAATATTGCTCTACTCTTCTCTAGTAGAAATGACTAATAATTAAAACCAGTTGCACTGATAGGCAACTGGTTTTAATTTGATTCTACAACAACAAATGCCACTGCATATTGTTCGCAATGACTTAAACTCAAATGAATGTCTTCTAACTGAGGCTTATCTAAATATGGTTTTCCATTTTCATCATTTAAAATACTAAACTCAGTATATGATTTGCCATCACAGTAAGTTCCAAGAGCCTTATATAACGCTTCTTTTACTGCCCAGCGTCCGGCTAAAAACTCATGTTGTCTTTTCTCAGATTTAAAATTTAAAAATAGTTGATACTCATCATTGCTTAGTAACTTTTTAACAAATCTTTCTTTATGATTTAAAGAACTGATACGATTAATCTCAACAATATCTGTTCCAATTCCTTTCAACATTTCAGATCCTCCCTGTATTTTTCTTTTATTATACCTCATGTTAACTTTATACAAAAAGAGAGAATCAAACAATTGATTCTCTCTTTTATAAAGCTAAATAATTAGTATGGCATTCCACCCATTTCAGGCATTGCAGGTGCGGCCTGTGGCTTTTCAATTTCAACAACTGCAGCTTCTGCTGTTAAGAATGAAGCAGAAATACTTGCCGCATTTTGAAGTGCTGAACGTGTTACTTTTGTTGGGTCAACAATTCCAGCTTTGAACATATCAACAAACTCATCAGTTGCCGCATTATATCCAAATCCAGTTTCTAATTCTTTTAATCGATACACAATAACTGATCCATCGATTCCTGCATTTTCAGCAATTTGGCGTACTGGAGCTTCTAATGCCTTTAAAACAATTTTAACTCCTGTCGCTTCATCACCTTTAGCATCAATTCGAGCTACTTCATTATAAATATTCATATAGGCTGTTCCACCACCAGCAACAATTCCTTCTTGAACCGCTGCACGTGTTGCATTTAACGCATCTTCGATACGTAATTTACGCTCTTTCAATTCTGTTTCAGTTGCAGCACCTACTTTAATAACCGCAACTCCACCGCAAAGTTTTGCTAAACGTTCTTGTAATTTTTCACGATCAAATTCAGACGTTGTATTTTCAAGTTCTGCACGAATTTGAGCAATACGAGCTTGAATATCAATTTGTGATCCGGCACCTTCAACCATCGTTGTATGATCTTTTGTTACAATAACACGTCCTGCATGACCACATTGATCAAGAGTTGTATTTTTTAACTCTAATCCTAGCTCTTCAGTGATTAACTCTGCACCCGTTAAAATTGAAATATCTTCAAGCATACGTTTACGACGATCTCCAAATCCAGGAGCTTTAATCGCTACAACATTAAATGT
>NZ_CALIOS010000039.1:0-25011 GCF_938044715.1 uncultured Turicibacter sp. | reverse complement strand
CTGATACAACTGTTCGTCCAATGTATCCAGCTCCTCCAGTTACTAATACTTTCATGACCTTCATCCTTTCTGATTTACACCTCTACTATAAATAAGCTACCCTAATTATTCGCTTACTATTATCTCTTTCTGATAAATTCTTCATCAGTCTCTAATAGTTTAACATAATTTTACTTATTTTCAAACCTTCCTTCTTTTTAAATCTCGTTTAGGATGTCTCATCCTTTCTCCCTCTAAAAAGAGTTTCTGGATATTCACACTCCAAAGTTTTTAAAACCTGTATATTTTAAATATCCAGACTACCGTCCAATTAAATCTGTTCAAATAACGACAGAAATCATACAAGCTCAATCACAAAGGATTTTCATTAAAGATTCTAATTCTGCAACTATTTCACAACCAAAATGATTCATTCTTATCGTTCTTCAAATTGCTCTTAATGCTATTGTGATTGCCTTTAATTTTAATGGTAACGATGAGAACGTTAAGAGGATTCAAAAAAGGATTGAATCCCTTCAACCCTTTCAAATTAATCAATAACGTATGATTCTTAAAGATAGCTATAACGTCACCCCTAATCAACGAAAATTCAAGATTTTACAGCAATTCAATTATCCTTTCAAGTAGCTATTCAAGCCATTATTTTTAATTACAGTAATCAAATTCAGAAATGACTAACCTGCAAAATTTATTAAAATAACTGGAAAATGTTCAATATCAAATTCAAAAAAATTGTCATTTTATCATCAGAAGTATTTATATTAATCAAATTCAAGACGAAGTCATCATTCAAACTGTTGTTGAATGGTTACCATTAATTACAGCTAAAGTCGTAGAAGCCTAATTCTTAATTTAATTTAAGCTTTTTTAAAAAAAAAAAAAAAAAAAAACACACGATCTTTTTAATCCTAGCCCAGGAAACCGATTGATCGTGTGTTTTGCTGTGGGACAATATATTCTATGTCGCTTTTATATTTATGTGCTACTTCCCGTTTATATTCATCTCAATTATCATAAATAAAGACGGTCTTACCGTTTTAATCTTAATCGGCTCTTCAAAAATTTCCATGCCATCTTTTTCTGACATAGCAATGTTATTAATCATAGACTCACCTTCTAATTGAATCAGATAAGCTTGTCTATTTTTTAAAATGTCAAAATCAAGGTCTCGATTAGCTTCAACTTCGCTAACCCAAATATTAACCTCTTGATGAATTTGAATGGGAGCCTCATGTTCCAAGTCACTCACGATTTTTTGCCATTGATTAAATCGTTGCTCTCGCTTAAAGCATCCATATTCTACTTTTGGTGCCACATTTTTTTGATTCGGTCTAATCCAGAGTTGAATCATACGAACTGGTTTTTCTCCCCAATTAAATTCCGCATGCTCCATTCCACTACCTGCACTCATATAATAAAGTTCCCCACGCGTTAATTTCTTTGGCATCCCAATCTTAGGGGTATGTGTTAACTCCCCTGAAATCATATAAGTGATGATTTCTACGTCTTTATGCTTATGTAAATCATGCCCACTATTTACATGCAAAATATCATCATTAATAACACGGATTACGCCAAACTTATTAATATAGGGTTGGTAATAATCTGCATAAGAAAAATGAAAAAGACTTTGTAACCACGTGTGATAGGCTGTCCCTAAGAGGGTATGGTCTATTTTTTTAATCATGCTGCCCCGTCTCCTCCCTCAACTAATTGTGCAATATACCCCATTCTATCATAAATCGACCCAAAACTTTACTTCCAAATTCAAACAAACCTTAAAATCATTGAATCTTTTGCAAAACTTAAATGATACTCCCTCTTGCTAATAGCTTTTAGTTTTGAATCTTATTTCTGTTTATGATGACTTCTCACTTCATCAAACTAGTATTTTCTTTATCATCAGATAAAAAAAGAACGTTAAGACTCATTGAATCTTCTCGTTCCTCTTTTGACTTACTTATTCATTTAGTTTGAAAATTTAAGCATACTAATCCAAGCTTCAACATCTTCAATAGAATGAGTACGAAAAGCATCCTTATACGGTTTCGATAATGGATGAAATGCCGTATAATTTTCAAGCCAGTTTTTTAACTCTAATAACTCTCTTAGAGTCAACTGATCCCACTCATCTGGATTTTCATTTTCTCGAACCAGGTTTAAAGTCATTTCATTCATGATATAGGCTTGTGAAAGAATTTTCAACTTAATAGGGTCTGTTTGTAAAGCAATTCGAATTAAACAAACCGTTGAAATATTATTCCGATTCAGAATCCATTCTCCACCATAAGAATCTTTGAAAAAGATAGACTCATGAATCCCAACTTCTTGTAAAGTTTTAGATTCTTCCAACAATTCTGTTTTAAGTGGTGGAATGATTAGCAACTCTCTTGGAAATAGCTCGAGGAGTGCAGAGACATTCAAAGGTTGAAACGCTGTATTGATTAATCCAATTTCAATATTTGCCTGCAGATAATGCGAGAGAACATCGCGAATTGTGACTTGGTTATCTAAAAATTTTTCTTTTAAAAGCGTTGGACAGGTCCAAAGAAATCCAGGCGTTTTTAAAAATAACTCCTCTTGATTGGGTACTCGTGGCATCGGTTTAAAATTCAAACAGCCAATGGCAAATTGAAACTCTCGCAGTCTCTTCACAACGACTCCATAAGGGAATAGCTCCGTGGATTCAGGATAATAAACTAAAGCATCAAATTCAAACACATCTAATGGCGTTTGTGCATCAATTGGAATCATTTATTTTCACCTTTACTTTTTTATTTTTATTCAACCTACATTATAACTCAAAAAAAGAGACGTTTATGCACTAAATACAAAAATCGTCTCTTTTTTTAATCTAATTAACTAAGTATTCTTTATAACGCATCAATAATGTTCTTAATTTTCTCATTGCTTTTGCTTCAATTTGACGAATACGTTCACGTGTTACGCCTTCAATCTCACCGATTTCTTCTAATGTTTTCTTCTCTTCACCATTTAATCCAAAGCGATGAATAATCACAAATTGTTCGCGTGGATTTAAACTTAAAATCATTTTATCCATGTATGCTTTTAAATCTTCATCCATCGCTTGTTTTTCAGGATTATCATAAATACGCGACATTCCCTCAACTAACATTTCATTTTCATTTGAAATTAAATCTTGAAGTTCAGTATCTTCGTCTTCTTTAGATACAAATCCATTTAATGATGTTGGCTTTAACATATAAGTCTGCACACGCTTAACCGCTTCGTATTTTTCAATTGGAATTTTTAATTCTCCACATAAATTATCTACATCAACGGGTTCATCTTCTTGGTCCGCTTTTTGTTCATATCGCATGACCTGATTAATCGATTCAAACATATGAACGGGAATTCGAATCGTGAACCCTTCATCTGCAATCGTACGAGTTACTGCTTGTTTAACCCAGTAAGTCGCATAAGTTGAAAAGTTATTATCAAATGTAAAATCAAATTTTTCAATGGCTTTCATTAACCCTTCAAGTCCCACTGAAAATAAATCATCGTAATCTAATTTATGATGATAAAACTTTGTATAACGTCCAATAATTTTATGAACTAAATTGGTGTTATTAAAAATTAACCATTCAAGTGCTGTTTCATCATTTTCTAAACGGTATTTTTTTAAATATTCTAAATTATGTTGATACTCATTGGTATGTTTACGCATTAATAAATTATGCGCACTTCCTGCTACTGGACTAATTGTTGATTTCGTTTCTTCCATTTCCATCTTGCTATTAATCTCCCCTCTCATTGAGTCATTAATAACGTTTTTTCTTTTTGTATTAGTACGTTTCTTTTGATTCATTGCCCCCATGCTATTCATCCGATACGTCCTTTCTTTTTATCGAAATCAAATCCTATTCATCTCATAATTTACGGCCAATGACATTGAGCCAAACGACTTTATTTCCTTCATCTCTTAATTCAGTATGACTCCAAGCTGTCTCAATCTTTAATCCACCACATTGGCTAATTAAGTGATGAAATTGCGACGGTGAGTAATATTGAAAAAATCGTCCGTCTTCAACCCCACTTCCTTCCCCTTCTTTCACTGAGATATAAAATACACCCTCTTTTTTCAAACTCTCTCTTATTTTAATTAAAATTGATGGTAACTCTTTAGCGCTAACATGCAATAAAGATGCACAGGCCCAAACACCATCGAATTCTTCGTTAAATTGTATGTCTTCAAATAATTGATTTAAGACAGGTTGTCCAAGTAAAAGACTAGCTTGCGTCGCTAATTCCTTCGACCCATCTACAGCTACGATTTGATATCCATTTTGTTTAAAATAGTAACTATCACGACCTGATCCACACCCTAAATCTAAAATCAATCCCTCCTTTTTTATAAACGGTAAAAACTTTTTATAAGTCGCGCTCAAATCTGCTTTAACCGTTTGAAAAAAGTATTCCTTTGCATGTTGATTATAAAAGTCTAATGTCATCTTAGCACCATTTCCCTTCTGATTATATTAATTTCTTTCAATAATTATCACTCTTTTCTCACATAATAATATCAAAATTCCAAATCAAATATAATGGAATTTTGAAAGGAAGATCTAAAATGGGTAAAAATGAAATGGGTTCTCCAATGAACGCCTCTATGCAAAGTGTTAAAGAAAAATCAGATGTGGAGTTTGGAACAGGTAACGTGGCTGATGTTCGTATCGATGTAAAAAAATCAACGCCTGAAGCCGCCCGTTATACAGAATCTGCCAAAACTAGACGTACACGTCAAATGAATCAAAAACACTAACTTACATCCCCTACGAAAGTAGGGGATTTTTTATTTCATCAAGAGGAACGCAAGTAACGTCACGATGAATTGACTTAATAGATTAACCCAATCATTATTCATCAATGACCAACCGCCTACTAAATTCGTTGGTTGATCATGATGAAGACGTCGCTCTGTTATAAGGTGGCACTCCACACATTCATATTTAGGTTGGATTAAACTCCCCAGATAACTATCTAGAATTGAACCTAGGATTCCTAGGAGACAAACACTTAAAAATAGCGTGCCCCAAGTCTGTGATGAAAGGCTAAAAACCGTCAACCAAATGGCACTAAAACTAGCAATTAAACAAGCACCAGCAATTGAAGCAAGGGTTCCAATAACTGAGACCCCACCTGATAACCCTTTATCTAATGGCTTAAAATTTAAAATAGAGCGAGGTGGATGTGAGCTTAAAACACCGATTTCTGATGCCCATGTATCTGCCGTTGCACTGGCTAAACTAACAGCCGTTGCAACTAAAAAGACTTCTTCGTGACTGATTCCATAGCCTAGGCAACAAAGCGCTGGAATTCCACCGTTACATATGATTTGAATGCTATCTCGCTTAGCTCCTTTTTCATGCAAATGATAGAGATGATATTTTCTTTCTTCCTTGTAGTAAGACCACCACATCGAACTAATAAAAAATAATCCTAACAACCCATATCCATACATGCCGCCACCTAATCCTATTAAAATGCCTACTATTAAGGCCAAAATAGCACCGGATAAAGTTAGAGCTTTCGCTAAATAGGCAACTACTGAAAAGAAAATAGTTCCTATTAAAATTAAAAAGAATTTCATTTTTTACCTCATTTGTCCATTATTTGTATAAATATCATTTTTTCTTATCATAATATAAGCAAATGACTTTGGGAGTGATGATAATGTCTTCTAAACAATTTAAAGAAAGTAAAATTAAGTTTACCGTCTTTTTCTATTTATCTATTTTACTTTCTATCTTTTTCTTATTTCAAATTCGCTATACACTGAACGTTTCAATCAAAAACTGGGATTTAACACAATATACATTGCTTATTTTAGTTGGATGCTTCTTATTAATTTGTATCCTAAGATACCATACTTTTTCATTAGAATTAAAGCAAGAAAAAGAAGTACTTGATTTAGAAATGAAGCAATTAACGTTTAAAAAATCTCAACTAAAAGATAAAATCGCATCCATGAATCCCTATGATTTTGGGGAACTTGTTGCTGATTTATTCCGTGCTAAAGGTTATAAACGCGTCTTTTTAACCCCACACATGAATCAACATTTTTATGATCTTGAAATGTATTTAGATGACGACAAAGTATTGGTCTCTTGTTTATTAGGCCAAAATCAAAGCATTGGTCAGGCTTACTTAGATCGTCTTTACTTAAAAATGAAACAAAACCAAGTGAATCACGGAATTTTTGTTACCCTTGGAACTTTTAATCCTGAATGCTATAGCTTCATTCAAAATAAACCGATTGAAATCATCAATGGTGATGAATTAATTGAGACGTTTGTGTTAAATCCAACTATTTAATTTTCTTGATTCAAAAACTTAAAATAGTTTTCACAAAATTGATTCCATAAGACTTCATATTCCGTTTCTGAAATAATCGGAAGATCGTAAATGGAGTCTTTTTGTTGTTCTTTACAAAACAAAACAAAGTCCTCAATATATGCATCTGTTTCTTCTTCATATGCATAAACTTCTTTAATGTTTAACAACTGTGCTAGCTTCAATCGAG
The DNA here is from genome assembly GCF_938044715.1 of uncultured Turicibacter sp. Classification (NCBI taxonomy): domain Bacteria; kingdom Bacillati; phylum Bacillota; class Erysipelotrichia; order Erysipelotrichales; family Turicibacteraceae; genus Turicibacter; species uncultured Turicibacter sp. Next base: position 18,464 of record NZ_CALIOS010000039.1, on the reverse strand, counting down.
TATGTCCATCTAGTGCAACCCATTGACCCTGAAACTTTGTTACAGGAATCAAAATATCTTTGTCACTTTTAACCCAGGTTGCTAACTCTGTTAACTTTTTTTCATTAATATAAAATTGGCTCGGTTGAATCTCACTTAATAACACTTTAAATCGTTTTTTAGGAGGAGCCTCGTATAAAAGAGTGCCTTGCTGATCTTTTATGACATGAATAAAGCCACTGTAAAACAAAAATTCCTCAATGACCTCGTCTAAATAATGGTCAGTACTCGCATATAATAACGCTTGTTCTTGATTTAAAATATCAAATGCGTATTCATAGACCTCATCTTCTTCTTGAATCTTAAAACACGTATGATGAAGTTGAAGATGAACCTGAAACATTGAACTGCCACTCGGTACTTTTTCAATTTTCATCTCTGACCCTCCCCATCGAAATACCTTTTTATTAACGCATCAAGGGCTTCTTTCCCATAAATCCAATCATTCATAAACGTCGATAAATCATAGGATAAAACATTTTCAGCTAGTTTTTGAAAGTCATTAAAATCAATGGGGTGCTTTTTAGAGGTTTGAATAAGTAATTGAATAAATCGATTAAACGTTGCTTCTCCCATTAACGATTCTAACGCTGCTAAAACAAACGGCCCTTTTGTATAACTATTATACGAAATATTATATTGACCGTAATCACAAATCGGTTCGAGATTTAGACGATCATATTGAACCCTTTGCAAAAAAGATTGTCGATAGGATTCCATTTTTTCCTCATATCGGGTTATTCCATAAAATTTCTTGATTGCAATGGCTTCAAAATAGGAGGCAAAGGCCTCGTCAAAGAAACGCGTTTTTCTCATTTCATGGTTCACACGAGGATTCCACCCATGTCCAATTTCATGATAAAGATGTGTGTGATCGTATTCACCTTCTTTAAATCCATGCTCTTCCATCAATAAATAATCTTCGCCTGCTTGAGAACCAAATCCCTCTTTAATTTCAATGATACTAAATGGTACCACCCGTTCACAACATCCAAATCGTTGTTCAAATAATTCAAAGACTCGATTTAATTCTAGTATAACTTTTTCATATGTTCTCTTGACATCTTCTTCAAAGACAAATAACCGAATAGATTCAGTTTCAATGATTTGATACTTGGCCACACAAATGTCAATTCGCCACATTTTGCGATGACTTTTATAATGATACGTTTGGAATTGAGGTGTTTTTTCAACCCCAATGAATCGTCCCCCACTAGCTACCACATAAGGCATTGGAACGGTGACGTATATGTCATAATGAAATTCATTTAAAATTCCAAGTCTAATGCTTTCCTCATTCGCCTTCGCAAGAATCGGATAAACGAGACAATCATTTCGAAGGATTGAAAACTCAGGTGAAAGCGAATCTTTAATATATGGAAAAATTGATTCATAGCCACTGATTGTTCCCTCATACTTGATCTCTAGTTCGTCAATATCTCCTTGAGGTAAAAAGACTTTGATTTCATTGACTTGATAATTGGTCTGAACTGTTTTAATTTCCTGTTCAAAAGATAAGAGCGCACCCTGCTTCAACCTAATTTCGAGGACTTTTAACTCATGATACAATAAGAAAAAAAGCGTTGAATCTTCAGATTCCCCCTCTATTTGAATGATACTTCTTCCTTTAAGTTTTTCATCATGTCGCAAAACATCAAGACTCAACTGATAATGTAAAATTCGATTCATCGTTTCCCTCCAGTCTTGAACTGTTATCTCAAACAACATTAACCTTATTTTACCACATTACCTTCTGCTAGGACTGTTTGTTTTGTTTAAATTCGGTAATTTTTCAATAAAAAAACAACCCTTTCCTTGAGTGGTTTAGTGAGATTGACGACTAACTTCTAAAATAAAATCTGATGCTTTTTAGAACCACCTAATTGATGAAAACTTTTGGCCAGTTGATTGACCTTTTCTTTGTATCTTGAATCCTGAATAACGTTTAAAGTCACCTCTTTAATCACTTAAAAAATAATTGATCAACGCTCTTTAAACTCAAAGTTAAGTTTAATGGCATTAAAAGACTAATTTTTTTAAAATCCTTCAAAATCCATGTTTAGCCCTTGCATTTCCTTTTAAATTATGTTAACCTTATTTACCCCACTATTTAGAGTTCTCAATATGCTTCTTTTTACCAACATTCTTTCATGATTTATGTTTTTAGTATGATTGCATAAACTTTAAATAGGTAATTGACGATTTTTGAATCGGAGTGATTAAAATGTTTGAAGAATTAATTAAAAAAGCGGAAGCCGTTTTAAAACCAAGACGACTATCATCTACTGCTGAAGCATCAAGTGTTGCCGCTGCTATTTTAACGAAAGAAGGTCATATTTATACAGGAGTCTGTATTGATACAGCTTGTTCAATGGGATTTTGTGCTGAACATTCAGCTGCTGCTGCCATGATTACAGCTGGTGAAAGTGAAATTGTTAAAATGGTCGCAATTAACAAGCGTGGAAATATCCTTCCTCCTTGCGGGAGATGTCGTGAATTTATTAGTCAATTAAATGATGCGAACATTGAGGCTGAAGTCTTAATTAATCGTCAACGTGCGGTTAAACTGATTGATTTATTACCTTATGATTGGCGTCAATCAAAAATGTCCGAAGTTGAATAAGAACTTCGGACATTTTTTGATGCTATTTAATTAAAGATTGCATGTCTAATGGCATTGGAATACTGAATGATAAGTTCTCCTTTGTCATTGGATGCTGCATTTGAATTTTTGCTGAATGCAAGGCTTGGCGTTTTAATTTTCCTACTTTAGCCACCCCTCCATATAAGACATCCCCTAGTAATGGATGTCCTAAATGACTCATATGAACTCGAATTTGGTGTGTACGCCCTGTCTTAAGTTCTAATTCAACGAGTGAATACGTCTTAAATTGTTTTTTGACTTCATATAAAGTCACAGCTTGATCCCCATTTTTAGCGACACGACGTCTGGCACGATGATGGCGATCCTTTCCGATTGGAGCATCAATACGCCCTTTTCTCGTTTTCAGATTGCCACTGACGAGAGCTAAATACCAACGTCTAATTTGTTTTTCAGATAATTGATAGTCCATTAAGCTATGCGCCATAAAGTGTTTGGCAAAAATGATGCCACCACTTGTATCAGTATCAATCCGATGAATATAACGAATCCGCTCATTGAAACCTTTTTGCTCATAATAATAGGCTACGCCATTCACCAACGTATTTAGTCCATCTTTTTGATCAGGATGTACCATCACTCCCGCCGGTTTATTTAAAATGAGTAAATGTTCATCTTCATACACAATATCAAGGTTCATTTTTTGTGGCTTGAAGTCAATCCCCTCTGATTCAAAGACGGGAATTAATAAGATATCGCCCACTTCTAGAATTTTATTAAAATCAGCAATCTGAGCATTTAGTTGTACCTTTTTTGACATATATAACTCATGAATCTTTTTACGAGCAAGATGATACGTCATCAAAAAGTCTCGGATACTTTGCCCGGCTTGTTTTTCTTCTATTTCAAATCTTAAGTTATTTGCTTCACGAGTTACGTTCATTTCTTCCACCACACACTTATTTTTTGATTTGTCTGACCACGCCCAACACATCCTCTTTAACATCTATAAATCCGATGGCACGTGAATCTAAACTATGATTTCGATTGTCCCCCATGACAAACAGTTTTCCCTCTGGGACACGCCATGTCTTTGACCCTACTTCAATCATCGTTTCATTCAAGTAAGGTTCATCAATTAATTTCCCGTTCACATAGACGCGATGTTGATCAATTTTAATCTGATCACCACTCACCCCAATGACACGTTTTAAGAAAAATTTATGCTGATTTTTAACATGTGCATTAAAGGCAATTAAGTCGTTAATTTTAGGTTCTCGCCTTTTGTAAGCACGACGATCAATCAGAACAATTTGATTATGTTTAATCGTTGGAACCATTGACTCACCACGTGCTAAAGCAATTCGAACAAATCTTGAAATCGCATATCCAATCATTAAACTAACGCCTATTTCAATCACATCATCTAGGAATGTATTTTTTTCTTCCACGCTCATTCACCCCATCTTATTTGACTCTTTTTATTATATCACATCACACCCGATTAAAAAGAATGGATATTTTTATGAATTCTTTTTATATTTTCCAATCTATGCTATGCTATACATAATCTGATTTTAGATGACCAAACTATAGACAAACAAAAATTGGAGGGTTTATTATGCGTACTGTTGTCGATCGTTTTATCAAATATGTTTCCTTTGACACAAAATCAAATCCTGAGTCTACGACGACTCCTTCCACTCCATCACAATTAGCATTTGGTGATGTATTAGTTGAAGAGTTAAAAGAATTAGGCTTACAAGACATTCGAAAGGATGAAAATGGCTATATTTATGCGACATTACCTGCAAATTGTGAATCAGATGCGCCAGTCATCGCTTTTATCTCTCATATGGATACAAGCCCTGATTTTAATGCTGACCATGTTAAACCTCAAATTATCGATTACCAAGGGGGAGACATTATTTTAAATCAGGAAAAAAACATTGTCTTATCCCCAACTGACTTCCCATCTCTTAATCAATACGTGGGTCAACAGCTCATTACAACAGATGGAACAACCTTACTTGGGGCAGATGATAAAGCAGGAATTGCTGAAATTATGACAGCAATGGATTATTTAATTCAACACCCTGAAATTAAACACGGAACGGTTAAAGTAGCATTCACCCCAGATGAAGAAATTGGACGTGGCGCTGATCACTTCAAAGTTGAAGAATTTAAGGCTGATTTTGCTTATACGATGGATGGGGGTGTTCTAGGTGAACTACAATATGAATCCTTTAATGCGGCGGGCGCTAAACTTACCATTCATGGAAAAAGCGTTCACCCAGGGGATGCTAAAAATAAAATGATTAATGCGGCGTTAATCGCCACTGAAATTGCAAACCAATTCCCCGTGAATGAAACACCACAACATACAGAGCATTACGAAGGATTTTACCATTTAATTGACATTAGTGGTCACTGTGAAGAAGCCGTTTTAAAATACATCATCCGTGACTTTGATACGGAGCAATTTAATGCACGTAAAAAATTCGTCGAAAAAGTGGTTCAAGACTTTAATCAAAAGTATCCGTCTCATACAGTCGAACTTGAATTAAAAGACCAATACTATAATATGAACCTTCATATCAAAGATAAAATGCACATTGTCGAACTTGCTAAAAAGGCATTGATTGAAGTTGGGGTTGAACCGTTAATTGTTCCAGTTCGTGGTGGTACAGATGGTTCAAAATTATCATTTATGGGGTTACCAACGCCTAATCTCTTCACAGGTGGACATAACTTCCACGGAAAATTTGAATATATTCCAATTCCTTCAATGGAAAAAGGAGTAGAAGTCATTGTTAAAATCGCTGAATTAGCAGCAAAATAAAATATAAAAAAAAGTCATCCTTAAGATGACTTTTTTTATATTCGATGAACTCCGAACAGTTGAAGAATCGTAATTCCGATAATTTTCAAATCAAAAGCTAAACTTTGATGCTCGATATAATATAAATCTAGTTTAAATTTTTCTTCCCATGTTAACTGTTTGTGTCCATGAATCTGACTCCATCCTGTCATCCCAGGACGGACGGCATGTCTTTTGATGCGAATTTGATTTTTTGAGGGAATTGCTCGAATTAATACCGGACGTGGCCCTACCAAACTCATGTCACCTTTTAAGACATTGAAAAGTTCTGGCAAATCGTCTAAACTATATTTTTTCAAAAAAGCTCCAATGCGTGTTAATCGTTGCGTTGGCTTTAACAGATGCCCTCGTTCATCTGTTTCATTTGTCATGGTTCTGAAGCGATACATCGTAAATAGTTGTTCATTTAATCCTGGATAACGATGTTTGTAAATGATCGGCCAACCTAAATCACATAGAACAATCACGGAAAGGATGAGATAAAGTGGTGAAAGTAATACCATTAACAATAATGAGATTTCAATATCAAATAAACGTTTCAACTTAACCGCCTCCCCTTTTAACGATTAGTTTTTCTTCCTAATTTAATTATAAACGTTTTCATAATTTTTGCCATATTTTTTCTGTTTATATTATTACTTTATGCAAAATTCTTTCTTTTTTGACGACTTATTACCTAGCTACTTTGCAATAGGTGATTAGAATTTCAAGTAAAGGACCTGATATGATCTCATAACAAGATATTCTCATTCAAACTTAAAAAGATGTTAAAGACTAAGTCCTTAACATCTTTTTTCATTATTCACGGAATTGACTGTTATATAGATTAGCATAGAAACCATTTGCAGCTAATAAAGTATCATGATTTCCACGTTCAATGATTTCACCTTGATTTAACACCAGAATTTGATCGGCATTTCGAATCGTACTTAAACGATGAGCAATCACAAACGTCGTTTTACCTTCCATTAAATGTAACATCGCTTTTTGAATTTCAACTTCTGTTTTCGTATCAATGGATGACGTGGCTTCATCTAAAATGAGAATAGAAGACTGTGCTAAAATCGCACGAGCAATCGCGAGTAACTGACGTTGTCCTTGAGAGAGATTACTTCCATTATCGGCTAAGATGGTGTCGTAACCGTCTGGTAATTGCATAATAAACTGATGAGCATTGGCCATCTTTGCCGCATGAATCACCTCATCATCATTTGCACTTAAACGACCATAACGAATGTTCTCACGAACCGTTTCAGAGAATAAGTAGGTATCCTGTAAAACCATCGAGATACTTTGGCGTAAACTCTTACGAGTCATCCCATTGATGTTTTCACCATCAATTAAAATCTCACCACTCTCAATATCATAAAACTTCGTTAGTAAATTAATAATTGTCGTTTTACCCGCTCCAGTTGGTCCTACAATGGCCACCGTTTCACCACGGCGAGCATGGATTGAAGCATCTTTTAAAATCGTTTTACCGGTATCATAAGAGAACTTAACACGGTTTAAGATGACATCACCATCTAAATTTTCAACGTCCTTAGCATCAGCTAAATCTTCTTCAGGCGCTTCATCCATAATATCAAAGACTCGCTCTGCTCCAGCTAATGCAGACTGAATCGTATTCGCTAAGTTTAAAATTTCATTGATTGGTCTTGTAAAGTTTCGCATGTATAAAATAAACGTAAACACAATTCCAACCGTCATATTCATTCCTGATAAAATAAAAATTCCACCAAAAACAGCAACAATTAAGAAGGTAATATTATTAATAAAGTTGTTGACAGGTCCCATAAATCCTGATAAAGCTTGGGCCATCACTGCACTTTTCGTTAGTTTTCGGTTAATCGTTGCAAAGTTTTCCTCAGCAAATTCTTCTTGAGAAAATAAGAAGACTGCCTTTTGACCTGAAACCATTTCCTCCACATAGCCATTTAACTCCCCTAAATCTTGCTGTTGCTTCACAAAGAAAGGTTGAGTTTTCTTGACTAAAAAGCGTGAAACTAAAAACATCAACGGTGTCGTTAATAAGCCAACGATGGTTAACGCTGGGCTCAATAATATCATAGCCACTAACATTCCAAGAATCATGATAATACCTGAGAATAATTGGGTAATGCTTTGAGATAAGGTCATGTTAATGTTATCAACATCATTTGTTAAACGACTCATCAAATCTCCACTTGAATGCGTATCAAAGAAACGGAGTGGTAACTTTTGTAAACTACTAAATAGATGACGGCGAATTTTTGCCGTTGTTTTTTGCGATAAAGTTAACATGATTAAGTTTTGAATGTAGGTTGCTAAGACACTAATAACATACATTCCCCCAAGCATTAAACAGATTCTTTGAAGGCCTGATAAGTCACCTGGAATAATATAATCATCAATAATATCTCCATATAGACGAGTCGCTAAGACACTGATGAGTGTTGTAATAATACATAAAATAAAAACAATGATAATTGCAAGTTTTTGATTCCCAATATAGCCAAGCAAACGTCTAATGGTATGCTTAGGATTTTTAAGTTTTTCTTTTTGATGTCCAAATCGAGCACCAGGTCCGCCTCCAGGGCGAGGTCCAAATGATGGTTGTGGTCTACTCATTCATAACCGCCTCCTCTCCTAATTGTGAAATGGCAATGCTACGATAAATCTCATTCGTTTTTAATAATTCTTCGTGGGTTCCAATCCCTGAGACTTGACCATGATCAAGGACGATAATTTGATCTGCATCCATAACTGCTGAAATACGTTGAGCAATTAAAATGACGGTACTATCTTTCATACGCTCTTTAATCGCACGTTGTAATTTACTTTCAGTCGCCATATCTAAAGCGCTCGAGGCATCATCTAAAATTAAAATTTTAGGATTTCTAATTAACGTTCTGGCAATTGAGACACGTTGCTTTTGACCACCTGATAAATTTTTCCCACGTTGTTCAACCACCGTATCATAGCCATCTTCTTTTGTCTGAATAAACTCTAAAGCTTGAGCATCTATTGCAGCCCTATTTAATTCTTCCTCTGTTGCCTCATGATATCCAAATTTGAAGTTTGAAGCAATCGTTCCTGAGAATAAGATGCTTTCTTGTAGTACGACCCCAATTTGATCACGTAAATCTTTGAGGCGAAGAGATTTAACATTCTTCCCACCAATTAAAACTTCTCCTTCTGTTACATCATAAAGGCGTGGAATTAAGCTAATTAAAGAACTTTTCCCTGATCCTGTTCCTCCAATAATTCCGACTTGTTGCCCTTGTTTGATATGGAATGAAATATTTTTTAAAACCTCTTCACTGTGATCATGATATTTAAAGGAAACATTTTTAAATTCGATATCGTAGGCATCTAAGTGTTGCGGGTGATTCGATTCTTTAATGCTTGATTCAGTTTTTAAAACTTCATTGATACGATCAGCTGATGCTTTTGCACGTGATAAGTTCATCGAAATCATAATGACCATCATCATCGACATCATAATTTGAGTTAAGTAGTTAATGAACGCTAAAATTTTCCCTGTTTCAAGCAAACCATCGTTCACGAGATATCCTCCGTACCATAAGACGACAATCACGCTAAAGTTAACGACTAGCATCACAACTGGATTTAATAAAATCATGAGTTTTTGCGCTTTAATACTTTGGTTCATTAAATCATCATTTGTTTCATCAAAGCGTTCATGTTGTTTTTCTTCCATATTAAAGGCTTTTATTACACGTACCCCAAGTAAGTTTTCACGCATCACATTATTTACATTATCAATTTTTTCTTGCATGGTTTTGAATAACGGGAATGATTTTGACATAATTAGAGCGACAAAGATTAAAATGATTGGAATAGCAACGACTAAAATAATCGATAATTTATGACTTAATCGATAAGCCATAAATAGTCCCCCAATACATAAAAATGGCGCACGAACTAAGATTTTTAAAGCCATTAAAAACATCGTTTGAACTTGAGTAATATCATTTGTTAAACGCGTGATTAATGAAGATGTTTTTAAATGGTCAATCTCTAAAAAGGATAAACTTTGAATTTTTGAAAATAATCCCTCACGAAGATTTTGACCTAAATTCAGGGCAGCAATCGTGGCAAAAATCCCACATCCAACTCCACCAAGTAAACCGATGATGGCAAAGATTAACATTTTAATCCCTGTTGCTACGACATAGGCATAGTCATTATTTGCAATCCCGATATCAATAATGTTTGAAAGTAGTGTCGGTAATGATAAGTCCATCGCTACTTCTACAAGCATTAAAAGAGGTGCTATGATAGCACATAAAATAGCATGCCCTTTTAAGTATTTTAATAAATTACTCATCGTGTTGAGACTCCCTTCCCTTTAAATTTTGACAAATTCGATTTAAATACTCGACTGTTTTTGCTTTTTCTTCTTCTGTAAATCCCTTAAATGAATCTTCATCTATTTGTTCAAATACTTTTTGAACCATGTGTTGACGATTCTTTCCCTCATCTGTTAAATACACATTTAAAACACGGCGATCTCTATCATTTGCTTGACGATATATTAAGCCATTGCGTTCTAAATGCCCCAGTAAACTTGTAGCTGTAGCAGGTTCTATATGACAGTGTTTCGCTAATTCTTTTTGAGAACAACCATTGTGTTCACATAAGAAATCTAATATTTTGGGCTGACCTACCGTCAAATCAAGCTTCGTAAATTGTTCATGACAAATCGTACGATGAGCTTTTAATGTTTTAAACAAAACATGATGTAAATGTTTAGATTGATGAGGATTCATAGGTATGATTCTCCTTCCGCTTTTATATAATTAGATATCTAATTATTAGCTATCTAATTAATAACATAGACTATTTAGATTGTCAATCAATCCCAAATATATTTAAAAAACAGCAAATAAACTTGCTGTTTTTTTATCTTATAAACTTTGCGTGCTGCCATTCGTAAGGAAATAGAGCTAAATAAGTCGGCTCTAAATACCGTTCATCAATTAACATCACCGTTCCTCGGTCTTCATCTGTTCGAATCACGCGCCCGACTGCTTGCATGACTTTATTAAATCCAGGGTAAACATAAGCGTATAAGTAACCTTTTTGGAACTTTTCTTCAAAGTAATCACGGCGTTGCTCAGTCAACGGATTGATTTGAGGCAATCCTACTCCTACAATCAATGACCCAATTAAACGATCTCCAATCAAATCAATTCCTTCGCTAAAGATACCTCCTAGTACACAAAAAGCCACTAACGTTGTGACATTCGTTTCATTAAACTTTTCTAAAAAGGCATCACGCTCTTCTTCACTCATATCCCGCTGCTGAAAAAGTAACTCTTGCTCATCCTGAACTAACGCAAGGTAAGCCTCATAAACCATTTCTAAATATTGATAGGAGGGTAAAAAGACCATATAATTACCAACTCGTTGTCTCGTCACATGATAAATCATCTGAATGAGATGAGCAAGTGAACGCTCACGTTGCTTATATTTTGTCGAAATTCCGTGCTGAACATATAAATCAAGATGCTCACGTTTAAACGGGGATGGTAAAAAGATTTTTTCACACGCCTCTTCATGAAGTAGCACCGTTTGATAATAATCTAGTGGATGTAGCGTCGCTGAAAATAAAATGGTCGAGCGAACTTTCTCCATTTTCTCACTCAAATAAAGACTTGGATTTAAACAAACGATACTTACTTTGACCTCAATGCCAAACCGTTCATAACGGACTCTAAAACTTTCATTAAAATAGTCTGAGATTCTTAAAAATTGATGCAATTCAAAGTATAAATTCATCAATTGTGGTTTGTATTCTGTGTCCTGATGCTGATACAAATACTTCTCTAGGACGTCAAGTAAATCTTGGGCACGATTTAAAAAGGATAAGTCCATATCCTCTTTAAATAAATCAAATACTTTCTTTTCTTCTAATTCATGACGATACTCAATAAATTTCATGTTTAAATTAGCGAGTGACTTAGATAAGCCTTTATGACGGTCTTTAAATAAACGTTTAAGCTCTTGAATTGGTTCTTTTGACAAACTCGCACTATACATCTCACAGGCTCGATCATATAAGTTATGTGCCTCATCAATGAGCGCAATATGAGACGAAGGTTCCTCAAAGAAACGTCTTAAAAAAGCGCGAGGATCAAACATATAATTATAGTCACCAATAACCGCATCACTAATTGACGCCATGGCAAGTGAAAACTCAAATGGACAAACTTGATGTTTTTTAGCATAGGTTTCAATTCTTGAGCGATTAAACAGTTGTTCTGATTCGAATAAATCTTTAGTTGCCTCGTTAATACGATCAAAATAACCTGCGGCATAAGGGCAAAATTTCGGATCACATTTGACTTCATCCATAAAACAAATTCTTTCTTTAGCAGTGATAGTGGTCACTTTAGCTTGCCATCCACTTGCATGGCAACGGTCAAATGCTTTCTCTGCCACGTCCCGTCCAATCGTTTTAGCGGTCAAGTAAAAAATTTTTTGTTCTGTGTTACTTAACGCTTTAATACTTGGAAAAATAGTTCCCATTGTTTTTCCGATGCCGGTTGGCGCTCTTAATAATAAATTCTTTTTTTGCTTAATGGTTTGATACACGGCACCTGAGAGTTCACGTTGATATTCACGAAATTCCCCAAATGGAAACTGAAGGGTTTTGGCTGTCTTTAATTTTAACTGCATTGATTTTAATAAAATAAAATACCACTGTAAGTAAACCTCTAATGTGTGATTCATGAAAGGTTCTAACTCATCAAGTGTATATTCTTGATCGAAAGCCCGCTCCTCTGTCCCGTCTAAATTACAATAAATTAACCGAACGATGACTGAATTTAGCTCGGGATGTTTAAGTAAATATAAATAAGCATAGACTTTGGCCTGAGCATAGTGTACCGGACGGTCATTTTCTTCAATGAGCTCTAATCGTCGGGTCGTCGATTTTATTTCTCCAATAATGATGCGTTCATCTCGATGAAGTAATAGATCCATACGACCACTTAAAATAACATCGTGTTCTTGATGCTTTACACTCATTTCGAGATAAACTTCGCACTCCTCATCAAGATATTTTTTTTGAATTGCTTGATGAGCATTTGTCCCATGCTGTGCACGATTAGCTTGAAAATATTCTAAGTTTAAATCGCCTTGTTGGTAGACATATCCCACCACCTCTTTAACACCTTTTTGAATCACCATATTTCTCACCAAACTTCATTTTTATTATTCATCATATCATTTTTTTTGACATTATCCTAGCTAATAAATTGTTCCACCTTCATCAAAAAAGTCACCTTAGCTTAACTAAGATGACTTTTTCATTATTTAATTTGAATTCGCGTCAGAATCCGTTCGATGAATGCTTCATCTTCGATTAAATCTAATTTCCAACAAATTTCTTTATGTAAAGTTTTGAATTCCTCTAGAATCAGGTCGACCTTTTCTTTTAAATCCTCTAGCGTCCCCTCAACACGCCAGCTGATTAATTTCTCCTGTTCTTCAGCAGTTAAAATTGACTCTGGACCCTCCATTCTAGACCAATTCAAATAATGATTCGGGACTTTTCCAGCTTTAAGAATCCACATCGTTGAAATTAACCAACGCATCCTATCTAAGCTATGTAAGGTTTGATACGATTCACGGGCATTGATACTTCGATAAAGTTCATAGTAACTAGCGAAGAATTTACTACGCCAATTATCTAATGCTTCATAATTTAACTGGTACGCGCTACATTCAGACTTTTCAGCCACATAGTTCATTAAACCATATGGGTCATACGCCACTTCAATTTTTTTATGATGCACAGATGGCTTTACATCTTTTGGTTCATATAACTTTAAATGTAGTTTCACTAAGCTATCATATTGAACCACTAATCGTGTGACATCATAGTAATCCTCTTCATAAAATAAAACTTTTCCCCAAGCTGCAACCAAAGAACGCTTATGTTTAACAAAGTTCTCATAAAAAACGGGCTGCACAACCACACTTAAATAAATCTCTTGATGGTTAACTGAATGTTTGGGAAATTCGTAAAAATAGGCCATAATGTGATGGTGATGTTCTAAATCATTTTCAATGACATCTAGCATGTCCTCGCGCTCTAAGTCAATTTTAATCCCATCTGTCGCTAATAACTCACCCTGCTTCATTCTATCCCCTCCGGAATATGTAAATATCTGTCATTATATCACATTTTCCGTTGAATAACTATCACCTTTTTCTTTTTTTGTAAACCCTTTTATAAATCATTCAACTGTTCCCCTTGCTCAATAACTTCATATCCTTTTGCATTGACGTGTTTGACTCTCATCATCCAGGTCTGAGTGCTATAATCTCGCTCAATCTCATTTGCAATCACTAAATCATAGTTAAGCCTTAACAAAAACTCATCTCTTTTTTTAGAAACCACTTCAATTTGATTTAATGTACACTGACAGTCAATCTCTTCATATCCAAATTTTTGTTTTAATTCATTGATATGCTCATTCAACAATGCCTGCCCAATTTCCTTTAAATCCTGTTCCGCTTTTTCTTCGCGACGTTTTAACCAAACTCCTCCAATGACGCCAATCCCAAGTAAAACACAAACACTTGATTTTACCCAAATTTCGTTATATTCCACCTTTTTTTTACGCTTCATGTTCATCCCTACCTAAAAATTTTGCATTTCACTTCATTATAAGAGAGAAAAAGTGCAAATATACAAGAAACTTAGCAATTCCACGAAATTTTCCTTGTTTTTATCCTTAGTTTACATTCTCAGTATCTAAGTCTTTATGAACGTTAACCCTCTCTTATGACAAAACAGACAGAAATCCACGATCCAAATCATCTTTTACTTCTCCTTATAAAGAAAAATAACATCATTAAAGGATGTCACTTTCCAATCAACAACAAGCTCTTCATCAAAAGGTGGCACTTTCATAAAATAAGAAAAAGCATGAAAGCTCTTTAACAGGCTTTCATGCTTTTTTAACTAAACTAAACGAGTGGTCCACTTTTCTCCATCCCAAATATCTGTCACCACATCACGATAGAATTCAGGTTCATGGGAAATCAGTAACACACTTCCTTTATATTCTTTAATGGCACGTTTTAACTCATCTTTCGCATCAACATCTAAGTGGTTCGTTGGCTCATCGAGAATTAAAACATTTGATTCACGATTAATTAACTTAGCAAGGCGAACTTTAGCTTGTTCTCCTCCACTTAAGACCATGACTTTACTTTCAATGTGTTTCGTTGTTAATCCACATTTCGCTAACGCAGCACGAGCTTCCCCTTGTGTTAAATGAGGAAACTCATCCCAGAACTCTTGTAAACATGTTTTATCTTTTCCACCTTTGATTTCTTGTTCGAAGTAACCAATGTGTAAAAATTCTCCACGTTCAACAGATCCTGAAATCGGTTGAATTTCACCTAAAAGGCTACGAAGTAGCGTTGTTTTCCCAATTCCATTTGCTCCGCAAATCGCAATTTTTTGCCCACGTTCCATTGTTAAGTTTAATGGAGATGATAATGGCTCACCATATCCAATCACTAAATCTTTTGTTTGGAAAATATAACGACCGGCTGTACGAGCCCCTTTAAAGTTAAACTCTGGTTTTGGACGCTCAGAAGCTAGCTCAATCACTTCCATTTTATCTAATTTCTTTTGACGTGACATCGCCATATTACGTGTTGAAACACGGGCTTTATTTCGAGCAACGAAATCTTTTAAATCAGCAATCTCTTGCTGTTGTTTTTTATAAGCAGACTCTAATTGTGCTTTTTTTGCTTCATAGATACGAACAAAGTTATCGTAATCTCCTACATAGCGGTTTAATTCTTGATTCCCCATGTGATAGATTAAGTTAATTACACTATTTAAGAATGGGATATCATGAGAGATTAAAATAAAAGCATTTTCATATTCTTGTAAATAACGAGTTAACCATGTCACGTGCGCCTCATCTAAGTGGTTCGTCGGCTCATCAAGTAATAAGATATCTGGCTTCTCCAGTAATAATTTCGCTAATAATACTTTTGAACGTTGTCCACCACTTAATTCTGAAACATCGCGGTCAAGTCCAATATCTTGAAGTCCTAATCCTTTAGCCACCTCTTCTACTTTTGCATCGATGACATAGAAGTCATTGTTTGTTAAAATATCTTGTAAAACCCCGACTTCCTCAAGAAGTTTATCCATCTCATCAGGATCAACTTCTCCCATTTTCATATATAAATCGTTAATTTTAGCTTCCATATCAAATAAATATTGAAAGGCTGTTTTTAACACATCACGAATGGTCATACCAGGTTGTAGTGCCACGTGCTGATCTAAATATCCAACACGAACATTACGTGACCATTCTACTTTCCCTTCATCTGGCACTAATTTTCCAGTAATAATATTCATAAATGTTGATTTACCTTCACCATTTGCTCCGATTAAACCGACATGCTCACCCTTTAATAAACGGAATGATACATTTTCAAAAATCGCACGATCCCCAAACCCATGACTCAAGTTGGTAACAGTTAAAACACTCATCGTGACTCTCCTTTCCCAAGTGACGACGTTGCGCCCTTCGACTGAAATTTTCCTTATTCGATTATATCTAAGATTTGAAAAGATGAAAAGAACATTTTCAAAAATTCAGTTGTTAATTTTAGTTAAGGAAGGATTTTATCGACATTGATAGACGGAGCGATTTGATTACGTTTTTGTATCCACTGTTCTTTATATTGGTTTCTTTCCACGACGGTAATGATATGATCACTAATTTGCATTCCTTTAAACTTCATCGTCGATAAACCATAAGAACTATAGGGTTTGGTATACGGAATAATTTTTGAGACGGCATAACTTCCACCAGAGGTTGAAAGAGGAATAAAATACGCCTGATCAATCGCAAAAGCTTCAGCCTGCGCATACAATTCATACCGTAAATCTGGGTCATTTACAACATCAGATGCGGCTTGTTTTAAATATCCAAATTTATTTAGTCCAATTTGTTCTTTAATTTGACGATCTTCTTCGGTTTCAATCACGGCTTGATTCAATCCAAAATATTTCAACATATCTCCCTGCTTAGGATCTAAAATATCCATATAACTTTTAGGATCACCATAATCAGGTGACCATGCGGTTGCAAAATAAAGATCGGTATTCACTAGACTAGCT
The DNA here is from genome assembly GCF_938044715.1 of uncultured Turicibacter sp. Classification (NCBI taxonomy): domain Bacteria; kingdom Bacillati; phylum Bacillota; class Erysipelotrichia; order Erysipelotrichales; family Turicibacteraceae; genus Turicibacter; species uncultured Turicibacter sp. The sequence continues at coordinate 1,769 of NZ_CALIOS010000039.1, read as the reverse complement.
GACTTAGTCGCGGCCAGATGTTCTCTTGAAGTCGTGATTAAATTAATCACCACATCTCCTTTTAACTCAGTTTCAAGACTATTCTTTAATGCTTGGGCACTTCTAAAACTCATTTCACTCTCACCATTGATTAAAACATCGAGATAAACTGGAAAATCTACCCCTTGTTCCATTAATTCCGCTTTAGCTACTTGCATCAATTCTTTTGCAAGTCCTGGATTAAAATAGCTCATTTGACCATCTTCAACCGTAAAGTTTTCGGGATATAACATTGGATTGAGTCGTTTTAATGAATCGCCGACTAGCTCACCATATGTTTGATGATAAGAGGTTTGAACAAAGTCAGGTTGGGTAATTAAGTTTCGAACGGAAATCTCTTTCAGTTCTTCACCAACACTTTGTGCATTAACAGCTGATACATCCAGTCCATGTAAAATGGCCTGGCGAAAAGCTTGATTTAAAATCGCTAACTTCGTATCCTCACGTTGCTTAGCTGTTTTAGGCGAAATGTCAATTCGGGGATCTAACGGAGAGTGATACGCTTGACGGTTAAACACAAAACAAGCAAAAGAGGTTGCGCTACTTGTTTCCGTCACAAAAATAGAATCGCCATACTTTTTCTTCGCAAAGGCATAAATAGCCGCATTATAAACATCAATCGGAGCTGATGTAATTTCTCCTCGTTCAAAAGCTAAAAATAGACTAGTCGGATCCAAACTTTCCGAATAAATGAGTTTTACTTTTGGAATATAAACTGATTCTGCATCCCAATAATCAACATTTGCGGTATACTCAATCACAGATTTTGAAGTAAAGTTTGTTAAACGATACGCGCCATTATAAAGGATAGACTCTGGATTTAAATTTCCAAATGAACAATTCGATAAGTCTGGACTTCCAAGACGACATCCACTTCCCTTCGATTCTAGAAAACTTTGATTCACCGGTAGTAAAATCGAGTATGTCGTCATGCTTGGAAAGTACGGAGTCGGAGAATTTAGCTCATATTGTAACGTATAATCATCAATCGCTTTTACCCCCACTTCATCAAATGTTACTTCTCCATTGACATAGGCTTCTAAATTTTTGATAACATCTTTGACAAGATATAAGGTTTGAGATTGAAAATCAGCAGCATGCCAAAGTCCAGCCACAAAATCATGCGCCCTGACTTCATCGTAAACACTCCCCTCATCTGTATACCATTTAATTCCTTCTTTCAACTTAAACGTCCAAATCGTTGCATCCTCATTACTTTCCCAATGACTAGCAACAGCGCCAACTAAATTCCCATACGCATCATGTTCAATCAATCCATCAATAAAATTGGCAAAGTGCTTGGAGTCTGTTTGCTTGAACGTATATAAATAATCAAATGTTTCCGGATCTATCGAATAAAATCCTTGATAATTTTTTTTAGGTTCTATGACTTTTACAGCCGTCTCATCTATCGATTCAGCATGAGCTTGAATGATTTGTGAGACTACAAACCAACTCATCACAATAAGTAAGAAACTTATCGATTTTTTCAAGACCATCACCTCATTAAAGTAAAAAAAGTAGCATTTTTTGCTACTTTTAGTTTCCCACTTTAATAAAGCGTCTATACTTGTAAAATATTGTGCTATTTAACAGTCTCTACCTCATATGTTTGGCCATCCGTCGTAATCACGATATGTCCAAGATCAGCTGTCACATAAATATCCTCCGTATAAGCTTTTAAGCGGTTTAATAAAACCGGATGTGGATGGCCATAGGGATTGTTTTTT
>NZ_CALIOS010000038.1:0-1430 GCF_938044715.1 uncultured Turicibacter sp. | reverse complement strand
TGTAGTGCACCCCAAATGTTAGACTTAAAAATCTAATGTTAGGGGTGTTTTTCTATGGCTAAATATAGCTCAGAATTTAAGTTGCATGTTGTTAACGAGTATTTGCAGGGAACTTTAGGTTACCGTTTGCTCGCTAAAAAATATCACATACCAAGTAAATCACAAATTGAAACGTGGGTTAGACAATATAAACAAACTGGAAGAAGTGGAGTTCAACGAAAAGAAAAACAAGAATATACTGGAGAATTTAAATTAAATGTATTAAACGATATGAAAACAACAGGTGCTTCATATAGTCAAACTGCTATCCATTTTGGATTATCAGAGATAGGAACGATTGCCAATTGGAAGGCAGACTTTCTAAAAGACGGTGCAGAGGCATTCTTTAAATCGAAAGGAAGGCCTCAAAATCCTATGACTAAATTAAAAGCATCTAAACAACCAAAAACTTTAACTCGTGAACAACAATTAGAAGAAGAACTTAAATTATTGAGAATCGAGAATGAATACTTAAAAAAGTGTCACGCCCATGGAATTACGCCATGGAGCCAAAGAATCAAATCGAAACAAGAATCATCCAAGAATTAACGGCTAATTTTAAATTAAGTGACATTTTAAAGGTCACAAAGTTTCCTAAATCAACCTATCACTATTGGGTCAATAAGATGAAACAAGTAAATCCTGATCAAGAGCTTGAAGAGCTGATTTTAATTATTTTTAAAGAGAGTGATGAGACTTACGGCTATCGTCGAATTCAAGATGAGCTTTATAATAGAGGAATTAGAATCAATCATAAAAAAGTATATCGTCTCATGAAAAAGCTTGGGATAATGTGTGTCAAGTTTGGTCGTAAATCACGTCAATATCGCTCATACAAAGGGACTGTTGGAACAGTGGCTAAGAATCGAATTAATCGCCGTTTTAATACACCGTATCCTTATCAAAAGTTAACAACAGATGTGACGGAGTTTAAAACACAAGAAGGAAAGAAATTATATTTGAGCCCTATAATGGATATGGCAACGGGTGAAATTTTATCTTTTTCAATTAGCCATAAACCTGATTTAAACTTTGTCATGGAATCATTATATCAAGTTCTTCCAATTCTTGAACAAGCTAAATATCGAACAACGATTCATTCTGATCAAGGTTGGCACTATCAACATAGACAATGGGTTCAAACATTAAAACAGAATAACATATTTCAAAGTATGTCTCGTAAAGGAAACTGTTTAGATCATTCTCCTATGGAAAATTTCTTCGGGATTCTTAAACAAGAAAAATATTATGGTAAAACATTCAAAACATATGAGGAGCTAAAAGAAGCAATTGAAGAATATATTGACTACTATAATCATAAACGAATCAAAAGAAAATTGGCTGGCATGAGTCCAGTTCAATACCGAATTCATACCAGCCAATTGGCTGCT